>CAYGZN010000378.1:0-3491 GCA_964354355.1 uncultured Burkholderiaceae bacterium
ATGGAGAACACGTTTCGTCCGCCGTGGTTCCACCGCAATGTCGCCAGCGAGTTCATGGGGCTGATCCACGGCGTGTACGACGCGAAGGCCGAGGGCTTCGCCCCCGGCGGCGCGTCGCTGCACAACTGCATGACCGGCCACGGGCCCGACGCGGAAACCTTCGAGAAGGCCAGCAGTGCCGACACCCGCACGCCGCACTACATCCGCGACACGATGGCCTTCATGTTCGAGACCCGCGCGGCGATCCATCCCACCGCGCAGGCGCTGGCCCTGCCCACGCTGCAGCAGGACTACTGGCAGTGCTGGCAGGGTCTACGTCGGCACTTCGATCCCTAGTTCGTGCGCGGCATCGGCTGGCCGGCCGGGGGCACCGTCCAGAAGTAGACGGTCTTGCCGGCGACCTGGACGACGCGGTCCGGTTTCCAGTCGCCCATCGAGAAGTCGTGCGACACGATCCGCGTGCCCGGCTTGAGCTTGAGCAGCGTCGGGCGCAGCCTGAGGTTCAGGTCGGGCAGCAGGTACAGCGTGATGACGGTCGCCTCGGACAGGTCCAGCGCGAACAGGTCGCCCATCACGAACTTGACCTTGTCGCCGACCTTCGCGCGGGCGAGATTCTCGTTGGCTTCCTTGATCCGCTGCGGGTCGATGTCGATGCCCAGTCCGCGCGTGCCGAATCGCTGCGCAGCGGTGATCGGGATGCGGCCGTCTCCCGACCCGAGGTCGTAGAGCACGTCGTTGGCCCCGACCGAGGCGACGTTGAGCATCTCGTCGACCACCGCCTGCGGCGTGGGCACGTAGATCACGTCCGGCACCCGCGCGGGCGCCGCCGCGGCAGGCTGTGTCTGCTGGGCCGGCTGCACCTGCTGCGCATCGACCCGGGCCGGCAGCGCAGCGGTCGCGAGGCCGAGCCCCAGCGCGAGGGCCGATCCGAAACGGCCCGGGCCCGGGCCGGTGCAGGGGCGGTGGCGAACGGTCATGGATGGATCCTTCGTCGGCGGTGTTGTTCGGGGCCCCAGAGAATAACCGCTGCCGCAGGCGGAGGGAACCGTTCGACAGACGGCGGGTTGTCAGCCCGCGCAAGCCGGTCTAGGTTGGGCGGAGCGATGGCCTGCCCCGGCGCCTGCGGGGAGGCTGCATTCCAACTCCGACGCAAGGAGCGCCACCGATGTACAAGAGATTCGTCAAACTTCTGTCGCTGTGCCTGGTGGGAATCCTGGTGACCGTGTCCGTGCCGCCGCAGGCCGTGGCGCGGGTCATCGGCACCGAGGAAGCCGCCCACGCGCCGGGCGGCGCCGCCCAGCCGGGGGCGAACATCCACGTCCCGGACCGCACCGAACTGCTGGCGATGCTCGATCGCGACGACGTGCGCCGTCAGCTCGAGACGCTGGGCGTCAATCCGCTGGACGCCCGTGCCCGGGTCGAGGCGCTGACCGACGCCGAAGCGCGCCAGCTGGCCGAGCGCATCGGCGAGGTGCCCGCGGGCGCCGACGCCAGCATCCTGGGGATCCTGTTCACGGTGTTCATCATCCTGCTCATCACCGACATTCTGGGGCTGACCAAGATCTTCCCGTTCACGCGCCCGATCCGCTGAGGCCTGCCCCCCGCCTGCGGTGGCAGGCGGTGCGGCGCTGACGGGCGGCGCGGCGGCGACGGTTACACTGCGCGGACCATGCCGTCCGCAGTGTCCCGGGTGCTTCGATCGCGGGTGTTGCCGCTGGCCGCCGCGGCGCTGGCCGCCGCGGCGCTGAGCGGATGCGCGGTGCCGCAGACCGACGCGCTGCTGGCGGCGACCCGCGAGCAGCCGCGCCCGCCGGTGCTGCTGCAGGCGGTCCCCTTCTTCCCGCAGCAGGACTACGCGTGCGGCCCGGCATCGCTGGCGATGGCGATGGGCGCCGCGGGCCGCAACGTGACGCCCGAGGCCCTCGTGGCGGACGTCTTCGTGCCCGGCCGCCAGGGGTCGCTGCAGGCCGAGATGCTGGCCGCGCCGCGCCGCTACGGCCTGTTGGCGACGCAACTGCCCCCGCGGCTGGCTGCCGTGCTGGCCGAGGTCAGCGCGGGCACGCCGGTCGTGGTCATGCAGAACCTGGGCCTGGCGTGGCTGCCGGTGTGGCACTACGCGGTCGTCGTCGGCCACGACCTGGAGGCCGGCGAGATCGTGCTGCACTCCGGCACGACGCAGCGCCTGCGGATGCCGCTGGCGGTCTTCGAGCGGACCTGGGGGCGGGCCGAGCGCTGGGCAATCGCCGTCACGCCGCCTGCGCGCATTCCGGTGACGGCCACCGAGAGTGCCGCCGTCGCCGCGGCGATCGGCCTGGAGCGCGCGTCGCCGCAGGCCGCGCTGACCGCCTACGAGGCGATCCTGCAGCGGTGGCCGGCGAGCCGCCTGGCCCTGTTCGGACGCGGCAACGCACTGCTGGCGCTGGGCGACTACCCGCGGGCGGTGGTCGCGTATCGCGAAGCGGTGGCGGCGCACCCGGACTTCGCCGATGCGTGGAACAACCTCGCCGTCGTGCTGCTCGAGACGGGCGATCGGCCCCAGGCGCGGGTCGCGGCCGAGCGCGCGGTGTCGATCGGCGGGCCGCGATCGGCCCAGTACCGCGAGACGCTCGCGCGGGTCGGACGCTGAGCTCGATCCGGCGGGCCGAGCCGGCGGCTCAGTGGGGCGACTCGCTGAGGCCGCTCGCTCAGCCAGCTCGCTCAGCCAGCTCGCTCAGGGCGCCACGAGCGTCGCGGTGCCGCTGATCACCGGCTCGCCCGCCGCGTTGCGCACCCACACCTCCCAGGTGTCGACGCGCTCGGGCAGCCGTACCCCGCCGGCCTCGACGGTGTCGCCGATGCGCACCGGCCGCACGAACCGGATGTCGAGGTTCGTGCGGTGCAGGGCGTCCTCGCCCAGGGTCGCGGCAATCGACTGCCACAGCAGGTTCAGCGACATCGTGCCGTGCGCGATCACGCCGCCCATCGGCGTGGCCGCGGCGAACTCGGGGTCCACGTGGATCGGGTTGTAGTCGCCGGTGATCTCGGCGTAGGCCAGGATCGTCTCGCGCTGGACGTGCAGCGCGATCGGGCGCAGCGTGTCGGTCATCGGTTGGGATTCCATCGGTGTGACGGGGCGCAGCGCGGCTCAGGCGGCCCAGATGAGGCGCATCGTGGCCACCGCGAGTTCGGCGCCGTGCTCGTCGAGGCAGCGGCTGGCGATGTCGACGAACCGGCGGTCGCGCCGGAGTTCCTTGCCGACGCATCGCACCTCGGTGGTGACCCGCGAGCCGAGCACGAGCGGCGCCAGGATGCGCATCGTCGTGCCGGCATGCACGTTGCCGGGCGGGCGCGGCTGCAGCGCGAGCATGTAGGCGCGCATCGTCAGCACCGTCGCGACCGCCGGCGGCACGGTGCCCGGCGCGGGCCGATCCCAGGGGTAGAGGGCGCGCCAGCGCTCCAGCAGCGCCTCGCCCAGCGTCTCGGTGTGCCGGCCGTAGACGCGTCCCGGCTCG
>CAYGZN010000379.1:0-3472 GCA_964354355.1 uncultured Burkholderiaceae bacterium
CAGCGCGGCGACGCGTGCGGCGCTGTTGGTGATCATCCGGAACTGCACGCGCGACCAGGCCGGCTTCGGGCCCCAGTACGTGTCGTTGCGCGCCAGCACGACGCGGTCGCCCGGCTTGTACTCGACGAACCTGAACGGCCCGGTGCCGATCATCGCCTTGCCGGAGTTGAAGTCCTCGGTCTTGGCTGCGACCATCGAGCGGTGGATGATCTGCACCGAGGTCATGTCGCGCGGCAGCAGCGGGTGCGCGGCAGCGGTCTTCATGACCAGCGTGTGCGGGTCGGGCGCCTTGACGTCGATGATCGGCTTGACGAACAGCGCGAACGAGGCCGGGCTGTTGGGCACTTCGGGCGCGCGCTTGAAGGTGGCGAGCACGTCTTCGGCAGTGAACTCGGAGCCGTCGTGCCACTTGACGCCGCGGCGCAGCTTGAACTCCCACGTGGTGTCGTTGACCGCCTTCCACGACTCGGCCAGGCCGGGCCGCAGGTTCTGGAATTCGTCGGTCTGGATCAGGTTCTCGAACACGTGCTTGGACAGCCCGTTGTTGGGTGTCAGGTTGTGGAAATGCGGGTCCATCGACGACAGCGGCGCGGACAGCGCGATGACCAGCTCGGTCGATTGCGCCGACGCGTGCAGCGGCACCCCTGCGGCGGCGAAGGCCGAGGCGGCGACGAACAGGCGGGCGGCGAGGCGTCGAATCATGGATTTCTCCGGACAGGGCAGGGCTGCGAATCGGGCAAGCTTAACCGAACGGTCACGCCGAGCGCGGCGCGGCCTGGGCCGCCGGTTCGCCGACGCTGGGCATCGCCCAGGCCGCGGCCAGCGCAGTCAGTGCGACGCCCGCCAGCGCCAGGAACACCGAGGAGAAGCCGCCGCCCTGGTACAGGGTCGACACCAGCGTGACGGCGCCGGCACTGCCCAGGAAGCTCGCGACGTAGCGCAGCCCGTACGCCCGGGCGCGCCAGCGATCGCTGGTGTAGCGGGCCACCATCGCGTCGTTGATCGGGATCTGCCCGAACACGAAGAACATGATGCCGACCGCGGCAGCCACCAGGCCCCAGCCGCTGCCGGCGACGGCCAGCAGGAACAGCGGCGCCTGCAGTGCCACGACCGCGAGCAGCGCCGCGCGCAGCGAGACGCGGTCGATCAGTCGGCCGACGATCAGCTGGGCCATCGCTGCGATCAGGTAGACGACGGCGATCACCGCCCCGATCGCGCCGAGCCCCGCTTCGCCGGTCAGCACCGGGCGCAGCCGCTCGTCGAACAGCTTGGGCATCGACACCGTCGTTGCGTGAAACAGCATGCCGTTGCACACGACCGCGACGAGGAACACGGCGACCAGCCGCTTCATCAGCTCGGGCGGCACGGTCACGCTGGCGCTCTTCTTCGACGAGGCCGCATTGGTGGCGCCCCGGCTGGCCGCGAGGTAGGCGAAACCCAGCAGCATCGACGCGACGCCGGGCGCGATGAAGGCCACGCGCCAGCCGAAGAACTGGACCACGATGCCGGTCACCAGCGCCGCAATGCCGAGCCCGAGGTTGCCCCACACGCCGTTGACGCCCAGCGTCCAGCCCAGCCGCTTGCTGCCGATGGTCAGCATCGCGATGCCCACCGGGTGGTAGATCGCGGCGAACACGCCGATCAGCGTCAGGGCCAGACCGAGCTGCCAGGCGTTCTGCGCGAACCCCGACAGGATCGAGGCTGCGCCGATCCCGAAGAAGAACACCGTCATCATGCCGCGCCGGCTCCAGTGATCGGCCAGCCAGCCGGCGGGCAGCGCGCCCAACCCGAACACCGCCATCGCCGGCAGCGACAGGGGCAGCAGCTGCGCGAAGCTCATTCCCCACTCCAGCGAGATTGCCAGCACCGCCGTCGGGAAGATCAGCATGAAGAAGTGGTCGATCAGGTGCGCCAGGTTCAGCAGCAGCGCGTGGTGCTTGGACGGGCTCATCGGCGTGCCGGCCCCGGGCGGGCCGCATGATGACGGGTGGAGCCGATCATACGCCGCGCACCCCGGTAACATGCAGGGATGTCACGCGGGTGACGGCCGATCCACCCCGACCGATTCCAGGATCGAATGCATGGCCGACGATGCTGCGTCGCACGATGGACTGGGGCCGTACTACGAGGCCCGGGCGGGCGAATACGAGACGATCTACCGCAGGCCCGAGCGCCAGGCGGATCTGGCGCGACTGCGCGAATGGGTCGCACACGCCTGCGCCGGGCGTCGCGTGCTCGAGCTGGCCTGCGGCACCGGCTGGTGGACCGAAGCCGCCGCCGAACGCGCCCATTGGATCGTTGCCACCGACTTCGCCGAGGCGCCGCTGGCGATCGCGCGGCGCAAGTCGTACCGCTGTCCGATCGGGTTCGCGCGCATGGACGCCTACGCGCCGGCGTGCGCGCCAGGCGCGTTCGACGCGGGTCTTGCGGCATTCTGGTGGTCGCACGTGCCGCGCGCGCGGCTGCCGGGGTTCCTCGCCGGCTTCGCGTCGCGGCTCGCGCCGGGTGCGCGGTGCCTGTTCATCGACAACCGGTTCGTCGCGGGCTCGAGCACGCCGCTTGCGCGCACCGACGCCGCCGGCGACAGCTTCCAGCTGCGCACGCTGGCCGACGGCACCCGTCACGAGGTGATGAAGAACTTCCCGTCGGCGGGCCAGGTCCGTGCGGCCCTGGCCGCGCTCGGCGCGCGCACCGACGTGCTCGAGCTGGATCACTTCTGGGCAGCCAGCGCAGCACTGCCGGGCGGGCCGTAACCGGCGGGGCGTGCCGGCGGCCAGACCGCATGATGGCCGGGTGCGGCCGCGGCCACACCGTATGATGGCGGGGCCTGCCGCCGTGTTCGACGTGCCCGACTGTTGCGAGGTCCCGATGTGCTGACGCTCCACACCTATTTCCGCAGTTCCGCCGCGTTTCGCGTGCGCATCGCGCTGAACCTGAAGGGGCTTGCCTGGACGCCGCAGACGGTCTGGCTGCCCGACGACGAGCACAAGAGCGGCACCTACCGGGCGCTGAATCCGCAGGCGCTGGTGCCGACGCTGATCGACGGCGACCGCCACCTGAACCAGTCGCTGGCGATCATCGAATACCTGGACGAGACGAAGCCCGGCCCGAAGCTGCTCCCGGGCGACCCCGCCGGCCGCGCCCGGGTGCGTGCACTGTCCCAGCTGGTGGCCTGCGAGATCCACCCGGTCAACAACCTGCGGGTGCTGAAGTACCTGAAGAACGTGCTCGGCCACGACCAGGCGACGATCGACACCTGGTACCGGCACTGGGTGGCCGAGGGGTTTGCCGCGCTCGAGCGCGAACTGGCGGGCAGCGCGGACACCGGGCGCCACTGCCACGGCGATGTGCCGACGATGGCCGACTGCTGCCTGGTGCCGCAGGTCTTCAACGCCCGGCGCTTGGAGCTCGACCTCGCGCCGTACCCGACGCTGATGGGCGTGTTCGCCGAGAACATGAAGCTGCCCGCATT
>CAYGZN010000380.1:0-3458 GCA_964354355.1 uncultured Burkholderiaceae bacterium
GCGATGTTGCGTGCCAGCGCGCCGTCGCGGAACTCGTCGATGTACTTCATGCGGCCTGGCCCTGCGTGGCAGCCGGCGCCTTCGGCAGCTCGGCGAACAGCGCCAGCGTGCGCTCGGCCTCGTCGGGGTCGAGTCGCGTCAGCGCGTAGCCCACGTGCAGGATCACGTAGTCGCCGACCTGCACGCCGTCGACCAGCGCCAGCGAGATCTCCTTGCGGATGCCGTCCAGGTCGATGAGCGCCGTCGCGTCGCCCAGCAGTTCGACCACCCGCACCGGAATGGCTAAGCACATCGTTCAGTCTCCCGCATGTTGTCTGCAGATCGCCGCCCAGGCCTGCCCCAGCGCGATGCCGCCGTCGTTGGGCGGCGCCTGGCGTGCCTCGAGCACGCGGATCCCGCGCGCGGCCAGGCGCGGCACCAGCAGCGCGGTCAGCCGCGCATTCAGGAAGCAACCCCCGCCCAGCGCGATCGTGCGCAGGCCGGTGGATTCTGTGGCCTGCGCCACCCAGCGGGCAAGTCCGTCGGCGATCGCGCGGTGAAACAGCGCTGCGCCGCGTGGTGCGTCGTCTTCGTCGGCCAGGCGTGCAATGAGCGGGGTCGGGTCGAGCGCGCCGTCGGGGCGCAGGTGGACCAGACCGCCGAGCGTCGAGTCGTCGGGCCCCGCCGCGGCCGTGTCGTGGGCCGCAGCCAGCGCTTCGAGCAGCATCGGGGCCTGCCCCTCGAAGGCGGCGACCTCGCGCACGCGCAGCAGCGCAGCGGCCGCATCGAACCAGCGGCCCATGCTGGTGGTGGGGGGGCAGCGCACGCCTCGTGCCAGCATCTGCGCGACCGCCGCGGCCGCGGGCTGCCCGCCGAAGCGCTGCTCGATCCGGTCGCCGCGGCCGATCCGAAACAGCGCGGCGGCGGCCATTCGCCAGGGCTCGCGTGCCGCGGCGTCGCCCCCGGGCATCGCGATCGGCGCCAGGTGGCCGAGCCGATGGAACGTCCCGCCGTCGACCCGCAGCAGCTCGCCGCCCCAGGCGCCATGGTCGTCGCCGAGCCCGATGCCGTCCAGCGCGAGGCCCAGCACCGGTCCGTCGACGCCGTGCTCGGCCGCCACCGCCGCGACGTGCGCGTGATGGTGCTGGACGGCGTGCGCGGGCAGCGCGCGCTCGGCCGCGAACTCGAGCGCGAACCGGGTGCTGAAGAAGTCCGGGTGCAGGTCGTGCGCCACGGCCTGCGGCCGGACGTCGAGCACCGCGCACAGGTGCTCGACCATCTCGACCAGCGCCTCGCAGGTGGCCGCGTTGTCCAGGTCGCCCACGTGCGGCGACAGGAACGCCTCGTCGCCGCGCGTGACGCAGATCGTGTTCTTGAGCCAGGCGCCGACGGCGAGCACCGACGGGCCGGCGCGCGGCAGCTTCACCGGCCGCGGCGTGTAGCCGCGCGCGCGCCGGATGAACTGCGCGGCGCCGGTCGCACCCCGGCGCAGCACGCTGTCGTCGCAGCGGGCAACGATGTCGCGGTCGTGCGTCAGCAGCGCGTCGGCGATGCCGTGCAGCCGGGCCAGCGCTTCGTCGTTGCCGATCACCAGCGGCTCGCCGCCCGGGTTGGCACTGGTCATCACCAGCAGCAGGTCCTGGACCTGGTGCTGCCACTCGAGGCCCGCGGGGCGGCCGGCGGCTTCGTGGAACAGCAGGTACTGGATCGGCGTGGCGGGCAGCATCACGCCGAGCACGTTCAGGCCCGGCGCGACGCCGGCCAGCCGGTCCGCGGCACCCTCGCGCATCGGCAGCAGCACGATCGGGCGCTCGGGCGACTGCAGCAGCGCCCGCTCGGTCGCGTCGGCGCGCACCCAGCGCTCAGCCGACTCGAGGCTGGCGGCCATGACGGCGAAGGGCTTCTCCTCGCGCTGCTTGCGTTCGCGCAGCCGCGCCACCGCCGCGGCGTCGCGCGCGTCGCACGCCAGGTGAAAGCCGCCGAGCCCCTTGACGGCCACGATGTGCCCGGTGCGCAGCATCCCGAGCGTGGCCTCGATCGGGTCGCCACCGATCGGTCGCCCCTGCGGATCGACGAGCGACAACGCGGGCCCGCACACCGGGCAGGCATTGGGCTCGGCGTGGAAGCGCCGGTGCAGCGGGTCGGTGTATTCGCCCAGGCAGCGCGGGCACTGCGTGAAGCGGGCCATGCTGGTCTGCGCGCGGTCGTACGGCAGCGCGCGGGTCAGCGTGTAGCGCGGGCCGCACTGGGTGCAGTTGATGAAGGCGTAGCGGTGGCGACGGTCCGCCGGGTCGAACAGCTCGGCCAGGCAGTCGCCGCAGGTGGCGGTGTCGGGCGGAATCGACGTGGTCACCGGGCCCGGACGGCTGGCCAGGATGCGAAAACCGGTCTCGCGCTCGGCGCTGGCGAGCGCACCCGCTTCGAGGTGCTCGACGCGCGCCAGCGGTGGCGCGTCGGTCCTCAGGCGGCGTTCGAACTGCGCGAGCGCGTCCGGCGGGCCCTGGACTTCCATCGACACGCCCTGCGCGTCGTTGAGCACCCAGCCGGCCAGCCCGAGGTCGTGCGCGAGGCGATAGACGAACGGCCGAAAGCCGACGCCCTGCACCGCGCCGCGCACGCGGATCGCGCGGCGCACCACCGCCGAATCGGCCTGGGCGAGCATCGCTGGGCGGGTCACGGCGACTTCAGTCGCGCGACCTGCGCCTCCAGTTCCGCCACGCGGCGCTTCAATGCCGTCACGTCGTCCGAACCCCGAGGCGCAGCCGCTGGATCGCGTGGCTGCCGGCCAACCGCGCGTGCGCCGCGCTCGATCCACGCCAGCCAGTCGTCCATGCCCTGGCCGCTGGTGGCCGACACCTGCAGGATCTCGATCGACGGGTTGACGCGTCGCGCGTACCCGAGGCAGCGTTCGACGTCGAAGCTCAGGTGCGGCAGCAGGTCGACCTTGTTCAGCAGCATCAGCGACGCGGCGTGGAACATGTCGGGGTACTTCAGCGGCTTGTCCTCGCCCTCGGTCACCGACAGCACGACCACCTTGTGCGCCTCGCCCAGGTCGAAGGCCGCCGGGCAGACGAGGTTGCCGACGTTCTCGATCATCAGCACCGAGTCTTCGGCTGGCGCCAGCCGGCCCAGCGCGGTCTCGATCATCGCTGCGTCCAGATGGCAGCCCTTGCCGGTGTTGATCTGGATCGCCGTCGCGCCGGTGGCGCGGATGCGCTCGGCATCGACGCTGGTCTGCTGGTCGCCTTCGATCACGGCCACCGACAGCCTGCCCGCGAGGCGTTCGATGGTGCGCACCAGCAGCGTGGTCTTGCCCGAGCCGGGGCTCGACACCAGGTTCAGCGCGAAGATGCCGCGCTGCGCCAGCGCGGCGCGGTTGCGCTGCGCGATGCCGTCGTTCTTGGCCAGGATGTCGCGCTCGCGCTGCCCCAGGCGCGGTTGCGTCATGCCGGGCGCGGGGGTGCGGGCCGCGGCGGCGC
>CAYGZN010000381.1:0-3450 GCA_964354355.1 uncultured Burkholderiaceae bacterium
CGGCAGCACGGTTTCGTGAAGCCCTGGCCGGCGGCCATCAAGGAGGCCATGGAGAAGAGCATGGCGCCCGGCTCGCAGACCTTCGAGCGCGCGCTGGTCGACCTGGTCCGCAGCCGCCGCGTCACGCGCGAGGACGCGCTCGCGCAGTCCGATTCGCCGACCAACCTGCTGTGGCTGCTCGAGAACACCGCCGAGGCGCCCGGCGCGCAGCCGCCACCTGCCCCGCGCGCCGAGCCGGCCCCGTCGGCGCCGGCCAAGCCCGCCGACGGTCCGTCCTTCTCCGAGTTCATGCTCAACATCTGATGCCACAGGACGTCGTCGTCTACGGGATCGACACCTGCGACCAGGTCCGCAAGGCGCGGCACTGGCTGCGCCAGCACGGCGTGGCGTTCCGCTTCCACGACTTCCGGGCCAACGGCCTGGACGGAGCGCTGCTTGCGCGCTGGATGGCCCACCTGCCCTGGGACTCGCTGCTGAACCGCCGCGGGCTGAGCTGGCGCCAGCTCGATGCGTCGCGCAAGGCGGGCGTCGTCGACCAGGGCAGCGCGACCGAGCTGATGCTGGAGATCCCGACGCTGATCAAGCGGCCGGTGCTCGAGGCCGGCGACCGGATCGTCGTGGGCTTCTCGGAGCCGATCTACCAGAACCTGTTCCCATGACCGACGCGGTTCGTGCGCTGGCCGGCGCGCTGATCGTGCGCCGGTCCGTGACCCCGCAGGACGCCGGCTGCCAGGCGCTGCTGCGCCAGCGCCTCGAGCCGCTCGGGTTCGCGTGCGAATCGATCGAGTCCGCCGGCGTCAGCAACCTGTGGGCGCTGCGCGAGGGCTCGCGGCCCGGTCCGGTGCTGGCCTTCGCCGGCCACACCGACGTCGTGCCCGCGGGGCCGCGCCAGTGGTGGCACTCGGATCCGTTCGAGGCCACCGAGCGCGACGGCCAGCTGTTCGGGCGCGGCGCCGCGGACATGAAGTCCTCGATTGCCGCCTTCGTCGTGGCGATCGAGGAGTTCGTCGCCGAACGGCCCGGCCACGCAGGAGCGATCGGCGTGCTGCTGACCTCCGACGAGGAAGGCCCGGCCACCGACGGCACGGTCCGGATCGTCGAGCGGCTGCGCGAGCGCGGCCAGCACCTGGACTACTGCATCGTCGGCGAACCGACCTCGGTGCGGCAGGTCGGCGACATGATCAAGAACGGGCGTCGCGGATCGCTGTCCGGGCGGCTGACCGTGCGCGGCGTGCAGGGCCACGTCGCCTACCCGCACCTGGCGCGCAATCCGGTGCACGGATTCGCCCCGGCGCTGGCCGAGCTGGTCGCGACCCGCTGGGACGACGGCAACGAGTACTTCCCCGCGACGACCTGGCAGGTCTCCAACGTGCAGGCGGGCACCGGCGCCGGCAACGTGATCCCGGGCGAGCTCGTCGTCGACTTCAACTTCCGCTTCTGCACGGCCAGCACGGTCGAGGGACTGAAGGCGCGCGTACACGGCCTGCTGGACGCGCAGGGGCTCGACTACCGGCTCGACTGGACGCTGTCGGGCCTGCCGTTCCTGACGCCGCGCGGCGAGCTGTCCGAGGCGCTGGCACAGTCGATCCTCGCCGAGACCGGCCTGACGGCGGAACTCTCGACCACGGGCGGGACGTCGGACGGCCGCTTCATCGCGTCGATCTGCCCGCAGGTGATCGAGTTCGGACCGCCCAACGCAACGATCCACAAGACCAACGAGTGCGTCCCGTTGGCCGCGCTGCAACCGATGAAGAACATCTACCGGCGCACGCTCGAGCGCCTGCTGCCGTCGTGAGCCGGCCTGCGAAGCAGGCGTCGCCGTCGGCACGCAAGCTGCCCGCAGCACGCAAGCTGCCCGCGACGCGCAAGCTGCCGTCGGCCACGGTGGCCGCCCGCTCGCTGCACTCGCTGCGCGACCTGTGGCGCTGGTCGTGCTCGCGCATGCAGGCGGCCGGGGTCGCCTTCGGGCAGGGGACCGACAACGCCGCTGACGAGGCAGCGTGGCTGCTGCTGTGGTCGCTGCACCTGCCGCCCGATCGACTCGAGCCGTTTCTGGACGCCCAGCTGGCGCCCGCCGAGGTCCGTGCCGCGCTTGCGCTGATCGAACGCCGCTGCGCCGAACGCGTGCCGGCGGCGTACCTGACCGGCGAGGCCTGGCTGCGAGGCGAGCGCTTCCTCGCCGATCCGCGTGCGCCGGTGCCGCGTTCGCTGCTGGCCGACGTGCTCGAAGACGAGGCGCTGGCGCCGTGGCTCGACGATCCGCTGGCCGTGGGCTCCGTGCTCGACCTGTGCACCGGCGGCGCGAGCCTGGCGGTCCTGGCCGCCCGGCGCTTCCTGGCCGCCGACGTGGTCGCCGCCGACCTGTCCAGGCCCGCGCTCGCGCTGGCCGAGGCGAACCTCGCGCTGCACGGCATGGCCGACCGCATCCGCCTGACCCAGGGCGACCTGTACGACGCGGTGTCCGGCGAGCGCTTCGAGCTGATCCTGTGCAACCCCCCGTACGTCAACGCCGCGTCGATGGCCGCGCTGCCCGCGGAGTTCCGCCACGAACCGCGCGGCGCGCTGGCCGGGGGCGCCGACGGCATGGACCTGGTGCGCCGGGTGGTCGCGGGCGCCCGCGCGCACCTGCACGAGGGCGGTCTGCTGCTGATCGAGATCGGCCACGAGGCCGCGCATTTCGAGGCGGCGTTCGGGCGGCTCGAGTTCGCCTACCTGGCGACGGCCGCCGGCCAGGACCAGGTGGTGCTGCTCGAGTACGACGCGCTGCCGTGATCCGCATCCGGCGCATCACGCTGGCGCGTGGCGCGCGCGAGTTGCTGCACGAAACCGATGCCGCGATCGCGCCGGGCGAGCGCATCGCGCTGATCGGCGACAACGGCAGCGGCAAGTCGACGCTGCTGGCCGCGCTGGCCGGCGAGGTCGGCCTGGACGCGGGCGAGATCGACATGCCGCCGATGCGCATCGTGCGTCTCGCGCAGTCGATGCCGACCGGCCAGGTCCCGGCCTGGCGTTACCTGCTGGAGGCCGACGTCGACCTGCTGCGGGCCGAGCACGCGATCGCCCGGGCCGAGCAGGGCGACGACGGCCATGCGATCGCCGCCGCGCACGAGCAGTGGCTGGCCTGCGACGGCCCGTCGGCGCCGGCGCGGGCACGCGAGCTGCTGCACGGCCTGGGGTTCGTCGACGCCGACCAGCCGGTCGACGCCTTCTCGGGCGGCTGGAAGATGCGGCTGAACCTGGGTCGCGCGCTGATGGCACCGTCGGACCTGCTGCTGCTCGACGAGCCCACCAATCACCTCGACGCCGAGTCGGTCGCCTGGCTGGAAACCTATCTTCAGAAGTTCAAGGGAACGGTCATTGTCATCACGCACGACCGCTACTTCCTCAACAACGTGACCCGCTGGATCCTGGAGATGGACGGCGGACACGCCTACCCGTTCGAGGGCAACT
>CAYGZN010000382.1:0-3449 GCA_964354355.1 uncultured Burkholderiaceae bacterium
GGATCACGCCGTTCTGGATCGCGTTGTAGACCTCGTTGTAGGCGATCACCGTCGGAGACATGCCGGCGGCTGCGAAGGTCTTGCTCCAGATCGGCGCGCCCTGCACGCGCACCTTCAGGCCCTTCATCTCGGCGAGGTTGCGCACCGGCTTGTTGGCGAAGATGTTGCGCGTGCCGCCGCCGGCGTAGCCGATCAGCATCACCTCGGCCTTCTGTTCGACCTCGTCGGCGACCGGCTTGAACAGGTCGGCGTCGAGCACCTTGTTCCAGTGGGGCAGGTCGCGGAAGATGAACGGGGCGTCCACGAACGGCGCCGCCTTGGAGAACGTCGACATGTGCGCCGGCGACACGATCGCATAGTCGACCGCCTTGCCCTGCGCCATGTACTCGAAGTACTGCTTCTCCAGCCCGAGCGCGCTGTTCTTGTGCAGCACGAAGTTGATCGGCTTGCCGTAGTACTTCTTGACGAGTTCCTCGAATCGAACCATCGCCTTGGTGAAGGCGTGGTCGTCGCCGAACTGCGAGGCGCCGTTCAGCGTGATCGTCGCCTGCGCGTGCGCCGGGCGCACGAACGGAGCCGACACGGCCGCGCCGGCGGCCATCGAACCCAGGAACTGTCTGCGTCGCATCGGTGTCTCCTCCGGTGTCAGTGCGTGGGCCGGTTGTCTGCTGTCTGCGCAAGCCGCTGTCGACGCGGCACTAACCGGCTGGTTAAAAGCCTAGCACACCCGCGCCCCCACGTGAACGGGCCGCTCGGTTATCCTGCGCGTCGGCCCTTCGCGGGCCGACGACCCCGCTCGAGTTGCAGAGGTGGACGTGCCGACGACCGCAATGCCATGCGTGCGACTTGCCGACGGCCTCGAGGTGCCCGCGCTGGGCCAGGGCACCTGGAGGATGGGCGCGAGCCGGCGGCAGCGCTCGGCCGAGGTCGCTGCGCTGCGCCGCGGCATCGAGCTGGGCATGACGCTGATCGACACCGCCGAGATGTACGCCGACGGCGGCGCCGAGGAGGTCGTGGCCGAGGCCATCGCCGGCCTGCGCGAGCGGGTCTTCGTCGTGTCCAAGGTGATGCCGTCGAATGCGTCGGCCAGGGCGACCGTCGCGGCGTGCGAGCGCAGCCTC
Source organism: uncultured Burkholderiaceae bacterium (assembly GCA_964354355.1). Taxonomy (GTDB): domain Bacteria; phylum Pseudomonadota; class Gammaproteobacteria; order Burkholderiales; family Burkholderiaceae_E; genus CAYGZN01. The sequence goes on from CAYGZN010000382.1 coordinate 1,122, forward strand.
GCACGGCTGCGCTGCGACGTCATCGACCTGTACCTGCTTCACTGGCGCGGGGCACACCCTCTGGCGGCCACCGTCGAGGCGTTCGAGGCGCTCAAGGCCCGCGGATCGATTCGCGCGTGGGGCGTCTCCAACTTCGACCGGGACGACCTGCGCGAACTGGCCGAGCTGCGCCACGGCCGCGCGTGCGTGGCCAACCAGGTCTGGTACTCGCTGGGCGAGCGCGGCGTCGAGTTCGATCTGCTCCCGTGGCAGCGCGAACGGCGCATCGCGACGATGGCCTACTGCCCGCTGGACGAAGGCCGGCTGCCCGCCCATCCGGCGCTGGCTCCGGTCGCAGCCAGGCACGGGGCGACACCGGCGCAGGTGGCGCTGGCCTGGCTGGTCGGTCGCGGCGACGTGATCGCGATCCCGAAGGCGGCGCACGTTGCGCGGGTCGAGGAGAATGCCGCGGCCGCTTCGCTGCGGCTGGACGCGCAGGACCTGGCCGCGCTGGACCGCGCGTTCGCGCCGCCGGGCGGCCGCACGCCGCTGGCGATGGTCTGATCGCGACACGAAAGCCGGCAGGTGCCCGACGGCGTCGACTGAAGTAAGCTTGCGCTGCGGAGCGGGCGACCGACCCACGCGGACCCGCCCGTGCCACCCCCGACAGGAGACGAACCCATGAATTCCTTGCTCGAGCGTCGTGCGCTGCTGGCTGCTGCGGCCGCCACCGTCGGGCTCGGCCCGTTCCTGTTCGCGCGGGCTGCCCGGGCGCAGGCCTGGCCGTCCAAGCCGATTCGCATCCTGGTCGGGTTCCCGCCGGGCGGGTTGACCGACGCCTATGCCCGCATGTACGCAGAACAGTTGTCGGCCAAGGTCGGGCAATCGGTCGTCGTCGAGAACCGCCCCGGTGCCGGCGCGATCATCGCGATCGACGCGGTGGCCAAGTCCCCGCCCGACGGCTACACGCTGCTGTTCACGACGTCCGGCTCGGTGTGGCAGAACCGGGTGCTGTACCGCAAGCTGCCGTTCGACGCGGATCGCGACCTGACGCCGATCGCGCTGTTTCCGAGCGGGCCGCTGGTGATGGGCGTGCCGGCGGCCCTTCCCGTGCGCACGATGCGCGAGTGGATCGACTACGCAAAGAAGAACCCGACGTCGATGGGCACGTACGCAGCCGCCTCGGTGCCGCACATGGTGGCCGACCAGGTCAACCGCGCGTACGGCACGAAGATCGAGTCGATCCACTACAAGGGCGAATCGCCGATGTGGGTGGACGTCGCCTCCGGGCAGGTGCAGGGCGCGATCGGCAGCTACCAGGCCTTCGCTGCGATGCAGGCCAAGGGACTGGTGCGGGCGATCGGCGTCACGGGCCCGACGCGCTCGCCGAAGCTGCCCGACACGCCGACGCTGCTCGAGCAGGGCATGGACCAGCCGCTGTTCAAGCTCGACGGCTGGCTGCCGCTGCTGGCCCCCGCCGGAACGCCGCCCGAGATCGTGGCCCGGCTGTCGGCGGCCGCGATCGAAGGCGCCGATACGCCCAAGGCCGCGCAGCTCAGGGACAACTTCGCGATACCGACCAAGCCGACCACGCTGGACGAGACGCGGCGGCGCTGGCGCGACGAATCCGCAGTGTGGATCAAGCTCGCCGACGACCTGGGCATCAAGCTCGATTGACCTTCGTTCGCGGGATCGACATGCCGACTGCCACCGCTTCACCGAATCCGTCGCCCGCGCCCGGGCCGAGTCAGTCCGTTCGAGGGATCGCCTCGGCGGCGAGCGCGCCGCTGTCGAGCCCGGCTGGGCGGCGATCGCTTCACACCCGGACGATCCACTGCGAGGGATTCATGCGCGACGACGGCCTGTACGACATCGAGGCGCGAATCGTCGACACCAAGACGTACCCGTACACCGAACCGTACCGCGGCCCGCGCCCGCCGGGGAGCCTGGTTCACGACATGGCGGTGCGCCTGACCGTCGATGCCGACCTGGTGGTGCGCGACATCGAGGTCGTGATGCCGTCGACCCCGTATCCGACCTGTGCCGACGCGCGCGCGGCCTTTCGCGGCCTGATCGGGGCGGCCATCGGCGCCGGCTGGCGCAAGGCCGTGCAGCAGTGCGTCGGCGGCAACCGCGGCTGCACGCACGTGCGCGAACTGCTGTTCCCGATGGCCACGGTCGCGTTCCAGGCGATCCGGGGCTGGCCCGGCGACGGCCCCGATGCGCCGGCGCTGCCGCAGCCGCCCGCCGGGGAGCGGCCGGTCTTCATCGACGGCTGCTACGCGTGGGCGGCCGACGGTGAGGTCGTCGCGCGGCTGCACCCGAGCCACGCGGTCGTGCGACGCTGAC
>CAYGZN010000383.1:0-3447 GCA_964354355.1 uncultured Burkholderiaceae bacterium
GCATCGTGCCCGCGACGACCGACGCCGACCGCGACGACGCACAGCGGCTGCTGGGGTGTGCCGACGCCTGGCCGGTTTCGACCGAGCCGTTCACGCAGTGGGTGATCGAGGACCGGTTCGCCGGCCCGCGGCCCGACCTCGAGGCCGCCGGCGTGCAGCTGGTGGCCGACGTGTCGCCCTGGGAGGCCATGAAGCTGCGGCTGCTGAATGCCGCGCACTCGTCGCTCGCCTACCTGGGCGCGCCCACCGGGCTGGCGACCGTCGACGCCGCGCTCGCACGCCCCGAGCTGCGCGCGTTCGTCGAGCGGCTGTGGCAGCAGGCGGCGCCGACGCTGCCCGCGGCGGTTCGCGGGCAGGCCGACGACTACACGCGCCGGCTGCTGCGGCGCTTCGACAATCCGGCGCTCGGCCACCGGCTGCGCCAGATTGCGATCGACGGCTCGCAGAAGCTGCCGCAGCGGCTCGTGGCGACGCTGCGCGAGTGCCGACGCCAGGCGCTGCCCTGCGATGCGCCGATCTGGGCCGTTGCCGCGTGGATCCGCTGGCTGGGCGGGCGCGACGAGGATGGCGGGCTGCACGCGGTCGACGACCCGATGGCGGCCCGCCTGTGCCGACTGGCGGGCGCCGGCCCGGACGCGGCGGCGAGCGTGGCGGCGCTGCTCGCCGTCGACGAGGTCTTCGGCGACGACCTGCGGCACGACCGGGTGGTCGTCGAAGGGCTTGCGGCGGCGCTGCGCGCGCTGCGCGAGCACGGGTCGCTCGGCGCGCTGGCGATGCCCGCGGGGTCGCCCGGCAGCCCATGCGTGGACGGGCCACGCCCGCCTCCACTATCATCGGCCGCCTGATCACAGGAGGAGGGAGCACCATGGGCAACAGGCTGGCAGGCAAGCGCGTGCTGGTGACGGCCGCCGGGCAGGGGATCGGCCGCGCCAGCGCGCTGCTGATGGCGGCCGAGGGCGCGACGGTGATCGCGACCGACGTCGATCCCGCGCTGCTCGAGTCCTACCAGGGCGTGGCCAACGTCCAGGCCACGGTGCTCGACGTGCTGAAGGACGACGACGTCGCCCGCGTGGTCGGCGGCGGGCCCGCGCTGGACGTCCTGTTCAACTGCGCCGGCTACGTGCACCAGGGCACGATCTTCGAGTGCACCGATCGGGACTGGGACTTCAGCTTCGGCCTGAACGTGCGCGCCCAGTGGAAGACGATCGCGGCTGCGCTGCCGAAGATGATCGAGCGCGGCGGCGGCTCGATCATCAACATGGCCTCGATGTGCTCGAGCCTCAAGGGGTTCCCCAACCGCTTCGTGTACGGCGCCAGCAAGGCGGCCGTGATCGGGCTGACCAAGTCGATCGCCGCCGACTACGTCGCCAAGGGAATCCGCTGCAACTGCATCTGCCCGGGCACCGTCGACACGCCCAGCCTGCACGAGCGCATCAACGCGTTTCCCGATCCGGTCGAGGCCCGCAAGATGTTCGTGGCCCGCCAGCCGATGGGTCGGCTCGCCACTGCCGAGGAGATCGCACCGATCGCGGTGTACCTCGCCAGCGACGAGTCGCGCTTCGCAACCGGGCAGCCGTTCATCGTCGACGGCGGCACGATGATCTGACCTGCCCTCGGACCGTCGCGCCCACCCCTTCGCTTCCCGCACCCACCCCTTCGCTTCCCGCACCCGATCCATACCCACCCCCCGAGCCCAAAGGACCTCAGACCATGAAACTCGTGCGTTACGGCAAACCCGGCAAGGAAAGACCCGGCCTGATCGACGCGACCGGCAAGCTGCGCGACCTGTCGGCGGTCGTGCCCGACATCGGCCCGGCGCAACTTTCGCCCAAGGTGCTGGCCCGGCTCGCCAAGCTCAAGGCCGACAAGCTGCCGGCGGTCCGCGGCACGCCCCGCATGGGCGTGCCGTTCAGCGGCTCGACCAAGTTCGTGGCCATCGGACTGAACTACTCCGACCACGCGGCCGAGACCAACAACCCGATCCCCAAGGAGCCGATCGTCTTTCACAAGACGCTGACCTGCATGCAGGGCGCGAACGACGACGTGATGCTGCCCAAGGGCTCCAAGAAGACCGACTGGGAATGCGAGCTGGGCATCGTGATCGGCACCGAGGCGCGCTACGTGTCGAAGAAGGACGCGCTGAACCACGTCGCCGGCTACGTGGTCGTCAACGACGTGTCCGAGCGCGAGTACCAGCTCGAGCGCGGCCCGACCTGGGACCGCGGCAAGGGCTGCGACACGTTCGGGCCGATCGGGCCGTGGCTGGTCACCGCCGACGAGGTGCCCGACCCGCAGCGGCTCGACATGTGGCTCGACGTCAACGGGCAGAAGCGCCAGCGCGGCAGCACGAAGACCATGATCTTCGACTGCGCGACGCTGGTGTCCTACGTCAGCCAGTTCATGACGCTCAAGCCGGGCGACATCATCACGACCGGCACGCCGCCCGGGGTCGGCTCGGGCATGAAGCCGGTCCCGCAGTTCCTGAAGGCGGGCGACGTGGTCACGCTGGGCATTGCCGGGCTGGGCGAGCAGCGCCAGAAGGTCGTCGCGTTCAAGGCGTGACGCGGGGCTTCACACAACTTTACCGGGCCGCCATCTTCGCTTGACGGGGGCTGCCTATCGTGTGCTCCACGGATGCGGCAACGGTTGTCGCATCGACCGACCGTCACAGTGGAGCCCACGATGAACACGCCCGACCGCCCTTCCTCTGCCGACCCCGATCCCGCGGCGCGCCCCCGCGCGCCGTCCGCAGCCGGCTCCGACGGCCGCCGGCGCGGCTTCTGGCAGCGCAGCCGCTGGCGCTTGGCGGGGGTCGCGGCTGCGGTCGCCGGCGCGCTCGCGCTGGGCGCGTGCTCGCACCACGGCCACGGCGGCTGGGGCGGGCCGGGCATGGCGGGGCAGGTCGACCCGGAGCGCGCGGCGCAGTTCACCGAGAAGATGGCCGACCGGATCGTGTCGCGCGTCGACGGCACGCCCGAACAGAAGCAGAAGCTCGCCGCGATCGCCCAGGCGGCGATGAAGGACCTGATGCCCGTGCGCGACCAGGCGCGCAGCGCGCGACAGCAGTCGCTCGAGCTGTTCAAGGCGCCCACGATCGACCGCGCGGCGATCGAGAAGCTGCGCGCCGAGCAGATCCAGCTGGCCGACACGGCGTCCAGGCGCATGGCGCAGGCGATCGCCGACGCCGCCGAGGTGCTCACGCCCGAGCAGCGGGTCCGGCTGGCCGAGCGGATGCAGCAGCGCGGACGGCGGAGCTGGTCGTGAGCGGCTAGAGTGGCGGCATGAACCGTGTGCTGATGGTCGAGGACGACCTGCGGCTGGGTGCGATGGTGGCCGGCTACCTCGAGGAGTCCGGCTACCGCGTGACCCGCGCCGGCGACGCGGCTGGCGGCCTGGCCGCGCTGCAGGCGGCCGCCGGCGCAGGCTTCGACCTCGTGCTGCTGGACC
>CAYGZN010000384.1:0-3436 GCA_964354355.1 uncultured Burkholderiaceae bacterium
ATCGACCATTGCGTCGTCGTCGACTGCCGCCACGACCTGGCCGACCCCGCGGCCGGTCGCACGGCCTACCGCGCCGCGCACATACCGGGCGCGCGTTTCGTCGACATGGACGGGGATCTGTCCGCAGCGAAGAACGGCCGCAACGGGCGCCACCCGCTCCCCACCCAGGAGGCGGTCCGCGCGCTGCTCGAATCGCTGGGCCTGGGCGACGGCGGGCAGCTGGTCGTGTACGACGACGCCAGCGGGGGCATGGCCGGCCGGCTATGGTGGATGGCGCGATGGATCGGGCACGACGCCGCCGCGGTGCTCGATGGCGGCTACCGGGCGTGGGTCGCGGCCGGGTATCCGACCAGCGCCGATCATCCTTCGCCGCAGCCCGGGCGGCTGACGGTTCGCGCCGCGCAGGCCCTGCTGGTCGATGCCGCCGAGACGGCGCGCGCCGCCGCCAACGCGCAGCGGATCGTGCTCGACGCACGATCCGCCGAGCGTTATCGCGGCGAGGTCGAACCGATCGACCCGGTCGCCGGCCACATTCCCGGCGCGCTCAACCGGCCGTGGCCGTCGAACCTGCGCCCGGACGGACGGTTCAAGCCGGCGGCCGTGCTGCGCGCGGAGTTCGACGCGCTGCTGGCCGGCCGGCCCGCCTCCGGTGTCGTGCACCAGTGCGGCTCGGGTGTCAGCGCGTGCCACAACGTGCTGGCGATGGTGCACGCGGGTCTGCCCGCCACGGCGCTGTACGGCGGGTCGTGGAGCGAGTGGGTCGCCGACCCGGTGCGACCGGTGGCCACCGGCGCGAACCCCTGAGCGCTGCCGACCCGTCGACGTCGCCGCGGCCGGTCGGTGCCCCCGGCGAACGGGCTCAGCGGCGCATGACCCGCGCTGCGCGATCGATCCGGGCCATGGCCAGCGCCACCAGCAGATCGCCCAGCGCCAGCGACGCGGTGACGACCCAGGTGTGGTGCCAGCCGGCGCTCGCCGAGGCCACCGCGGCGATCAGCGGTGGCGACACGAACTGCCCGACCATCGAGCCCTGCTGCATCAGGCCGGTGGTCGTCGAGACGGCGCGCGGGTGCGCCGCGTAGGCGGGGGTGGTTGCGAACAGCGTGCCGGGGATCATGCCGCCCACGGCAGAGAACAGCAGCACCGCGCCGTAGCGCACCGCGAACGGCGCGTTGGTCCCGAAGCACACCCAGGCGCCCGCGCCCATGGCCGCGGCCGCGACGGCGATCAGCACGTGCCGCGGCACGCCGCGTTGCAGCAGCAGTCCCGAGCCGACGTTGCCTGCGATGTTCACCGCGACCCCGACAGCCGTCAGCGTCCCGGCCAGCGCCAGCGGCACCCCGCCCTCGGCGTACAGCGTCGGCAGGAAGCTGAACACGCCCATCCACTGACCGGCATAGCAGCCGAAGGCTGCCGCGAGCAGCCACGGTCGTGACGAGCCGACCGTGTCGCGCACCAGCGTGAACGACCCGCCGGGCGCGTGCCCGGCGGGTTCGGCGGGATCGGCGGGCACCCGCCAGGCGATCGCTGCGGCGGTCGCCAGCAGCGCTGCGGCGACCGCCCACCACACCGGGCGCCACACGCCGCCCTGATAGACCCACGGGGTCACCACCAGCGCGATCGTCATGCCGGTGGGCATGTACGCGCCCCAGAACCCCATCGCCAAGCGCAGCCGGGCCGCGGGCAGGTGGCGCGCCAGCAGCGCCGGCCCGGGGAGCACGGTCAGGATGAAGCCGGCGCTCTCCAGCGCGCGGCTGGCCAGCAGCGCCGCGGCGTCGGGCGCGAGCGCGCCGGCGGATGACCCGGCGGCGGCCACGACCAGCCCGATCAGCATCACGCGCCGGGCACCGAACCGGTCGGCCAGCATTCCGCCGAACACCCCGAGCAGCATCCCCGCCAGCTGGAAGAACGACACGAGCAGGCTGGCCTGGACCAGCGTCATGCCGAATTCCTCGCGCAGCAGCGGCAGCGCCGGCGGCAGCTTGCCGACGTTCAGCGACGCGACCACGCCCGCCGACACGATCAGCGCAACGCTCAGCGCCGACGCCGGCATCATCGCGCGCGCGCCGACCGGCAGACCCCGCCCACGCTCAGTGCGAATGGACCTGACCGGTGATGGCGGCGATCACGGCGATGCCCGCCAGCAGCAGGCCCAGCTGAACCGCCGATTCGCCGCGGCGGCGCTGCCGCTGCATGTCCGGCACCAGGTCGGCGAGCGCGATGTACACGAAGCTCGCGGCGGCCAGCACCAGCACGTACGGCAGGGCCGCCTGCGCATGCGCGAGCCCGTAGTAGCCAAGCACCCCGCCCACCACGGCCGACAGCCCCGAGATCGCGTTGTAGACGAACGCGCGGCGCCGCGTGAACCCGGCGTTGAGCAGCACCATGAAGTCGCCGATCTCCTGCGGGATCTCGTGCGCGGCAATCGCCGCTGCGGTCATCCAGCCCAGGCTCGTGTCGGTGAGGAACGCCGCGGCGATCAGCACCCCGTCGGCAAGGTTGTGGATCGAGTCGCCCACCAGGATCAGCGTGCCGCCCGGTCCCGCCTCCTGGTGGTCGTGGCCGTGGTGATGACCGTGGCCGTCGCCCTCGTGGTGGTGGCTGTGGCGCAGGATCGCGAGTTTCTCCAGCACGAAGAAGCCGACGATCCCCGCGAGCAGCGTCCAGGCGAGCCCGTGCAGGTCCGCGCCCGACTCGAAGGCCTCGGGCAGCAGGTGCAGCACCGACGTGCCCAGCAGCACGCCGGCCGACAGGCTGACCATGCGCGGCACGAGCCCGGCCAGCACCGAGAACGACAGCCACGCGGCGGCCGCGATCGAGACCAGCCCCGACAGCAGCGTCGCGGCGATGATGGCTGCGAGCGTCAGCGTTGCCCCCAGATGCAAACGAGTTGCGAAACCGCGCAGTATACGCGGAGCCGCGCGCCGCCGGCCGGGCCACCGACGGGCTGGCCGAACGCGGCGTCAATCGATGGTGACGCCGCTGCGCTTGATGACCGGCCCCCAGCGGCGCAGTTCCTCCTGCATGAACGCGGCGAACTGCGCGGGCGAATTGCCGACCGGCTCCATGTAGACCGCCCGAAGCTTCTCGGCGACACCCGGGTCCTTCAGGGCCGCGACGATCTCGCGGTTGAGCCGCTCGACGATCGGCTGCGGCGTCCTGGCGGGCACCACGATGCCGATCCACGCCGTCGCCTCGATCTCCGGGATGCCCGCCTCGCGAAACGTCGGCACCTCCGGCATGAACACGGACCGCTGCGCGGTGGTCACCGCCAGCGCCTTGAGCTTGCCCGCCTTGACCTGCGGGATGACCGCCAGCGGCGCCAGCGACGCCATGTGCGTGTCGCCCTGAAGGATCGACATCACGGCCGCTGGCGACGCGTTGTACGGCACGTGCACGATGTAGGTGCCGGTGCAGGCCTTGATCAGCTCCATCG
>CAYGZN010000385.1:0-3430 GCA_964354355.1 uncultured Burkholderiaceae bacterium
CGCCGGAGTGGCCCCTCGCCGGAGTGGTCCCTCGCCGGGGTGGTCCGGCGCCGGAGTGCGATCGATGAGCCGCGCAGCCTAGCGCACGTTCAACGAGGCCCCCAGCCTGCGGCGCCACTCGGACACCAGCTGCGGCAGCGCCGAAGCCATCCCGAAGACCTCGACCATCCGCTTGCGCCCGATGTCGTCCTGGAACGCCCGGTCGCGCACGACGATTTCCATCAGGTGCTTCAGCGCCTCGGCCCACTCCTTGTACTGGATGTAGTACTCGGCCAGCTCGAGCCGGGCCTGCAGATCGTCGGGACTCGCATTCACGCGGTCCAGCAGCTTCGTGGGCGTCGGGGCCCGCGCCAGCTGAACCGCTTCGGCCACCTGGGCCATCAGGGCGGCAACCTGGGGATCGGCCTTGGCTTCCTTGGACAGCACGTCCAGCTGCGCCTGCGCGGCCGCCGGGTCACCGTCGCCCAGCAGCATCTGGGCGTACAGCAGCCGCGCGCCGTCGTTGCCCGGATCGAGCGCGATCGCCTTGCGCGCGTGGTCGGCAGCCGCCGCCTTGTCGCCGCGCTCGAGCGCAGCGCCCGCCTGCTCGAGCTCGACGTCGCCGGGGTTGGGCATCAGCCGGTCGATGAACTCGCGCAGCTTGGCCTCGGGCAGCGCACCCTGGAACTGGTCGGCCGGCTGGCCGCCGACGAACGCGTAGACCGTCGGGATCGAGCGGATCCGGAAGTGCTGCGCCAGCTGCTGCTCCTTGTCGGTGTCGACCTTGACCAGCTTGAAGCGCCCGCCGTAGTCCTTCTCGAGCCTCTCGAGCATCGGGCCCAGCGTCTTGCACGGGCCGCACCAGGGCGCCCAGAAGTCGACCAAAACGGGGACCTGCATCGACGCGTCGATGACGTCGGCCTGAAAGCTCTTCAGCGTGGTGTCGGTACTCATGTCGGAACGTGTCCTGTTCGGCGCGCGACCGGGCTGCGCACAATCCGGGCAAGCCTCCGGGCCCGCCGCAGCCCGCATTTTGCACCGAACCGGCCGCACCCTCCGCCTGCGGCAGACCCGGCGGCGCGCGGGCGCGCCGGCCCGGTGCACGGGGCGGGTGCTACGATGCCCCGCACCGGAGGATCCGATCATGCTCGTACTGCTGCTGGGGCTCGTGCTGTTCCTGGGCGTTCACTCCGTGCGCATCGTCGCCGACGACTGGCGCAACGCGCAGGTCGCCCGCAGCGAGGGGCGGTACAAGGGGCTGTACTCGCTTGCGTCCGCCCTCGGGCTTGCGCTGATCGTCTGGGGCTACGGCATGACCCGCAGCTCACCGGTCGATCTGTGGCTGCCGCCGCAGTGGACACGACACGCGGCATCGCTGCTGACGCTGGTGTCGTTCGTGCTGCTGGCCGCCGCCTACGTGCCCGGCACGCGGATCAAGGCCGCGGTCGGCCACCCAATGGTTGCCGGCGTCAAGGTCTGGGCGTTCGCGCACCTGTTGTCCAACGGCCGGCTGGGTGACCTCGTGCTGTTCGGGGCATTCCTGGCCTGGGCGGTGCTGGACTATGTTGCGGCTCGCCGGCGCGACCGTGCGGCCGGCACCGTCTATCGGTCGGCGGGCCTGGCGCGCGACGCGATCGCTGTCGTGGTGGGCGCCGTCGCGTGGTTCGTGTTCGCGCTCTACCTGCACGGCTGGCTGATCGGGGTGCGCCCGTTCACTTGAGGGTGCGCAGCCAGCGGATCAGCCAGCCCAGGCAGCCGGCCGACACCGCGAGCAGGCCCAGCCCCCAGACCGGCAGCCGCCCGGCTGCGAACATCGCCAGCAGCGAGCCTGCGAGCGAGCCGACCGCCATCATGAAGAACCCGAAGAACGACGACGTGAAGCCCGCGATCGACGGGTGAGGGTCCAGCGTCAGGCTCGTCGCGTTCGCGACCACGATCAGATAGCCGGTGGCGAACACGAACACCAGGAACGCGCACCCGTAGGCGTCCAGGCGCTGGGCCCACGCAAACCCGACGATCAGCGCGCTGGCCGACGTCATCACGCCGGCGGCGACCGCCGCGCTGCGCACGGTGCCGATCCACGCGATCATCCGATGGTTCGCGAACTGCCCGATCACGATGCCGAGTCCGTGCAGCGCGAACAGGATCGCGAACGTCGTGCCACCGATGCCGAACTCGCGTTCGAACACGACCGGCAGCCCCGCGATGATCGATATCATCCCGGTGGCCGCGAGCGCGCCCAGCAGCACGAAGTGGCGCGACTGCCGGTGCGCGAGCACGGCGCGCGCGTGCACCAGCAACCGTCGCGGTTCGGTGGCATCGGCGCGCCGCACGGCCAGCGTCTCGGGCGCGTGCACCAGCAGCAGCATCAGCGCCGCGGCCATCAGTGCCATCGCGACAAACACCGCGCGCCAGGTCCCGCCGATGCCTGCAACGGCCACCCCGATCAGGGGAGCGAAGATCGGTCCGACCGAGAAGATCCCGGTGGCGATCGCCATGTTCTGGGCCAGCGCCTGGCCGCTGTGCAGGTCGCGGATGATCGCGCGCCCGACCACCGGTCCGGCCGCTGCGCCGAACCCCTGCAGCATGCGGCCCGCAAGCAGCACCCCGATGGACGACGACGCCAGCCCCAGCATCGTGCCGGCCAGGTAGCACGCGAGCCCGGCCGCGATCGCCGGTCGCCGACCGATCCGATCCGACAGCGGCCCGAAGAACAGCTGCCCGGCCGCCATGCTTGCCAGGTAGACCGTGACGGTCGCCTGGATCGATGGCATCGGCGCACCCAGCGACCGGGACATCACTTCGAAGAACGGCAGCGTGATGTCGACCGAGAACGCCGATACGCTGAGCAGGAACCCGCAGTAGACGATCAGCGCACGAGGAGACATTGGAGCGGGCCGGGACCAGGCAGGCGCATTGTCGCGCGGAATGGCCGATCGTTGCCGCGACCCGTGGGTCGTTGCCGCGGCCGGTGTCAGCCGGTGCGCAGCGCACCGATGCTACAGTGCCCCGATGCAGCTCGATGCCCGGACCCTGACCGCCTACGCCCGCGACGGTGCGGTCGTGATCCGTGGCGCGCTTCGCGGCGACGAGGTCGAGGTGCTCGCGCGCGGCATCGAGGCCAATCTGGCGGCGCCTGGCCCGCTGGGTGCGGTCGCCAGCGCCGACGACGACCCGGGGCGGTTCTTCGAGGATTTCTGCAACTGGCAACGCTTCGCGGAATACGAACGGATCTGTCGCGGATCGCGGCTGCCCGGGATCGCGCGGCAGCTGATGGGCAGCAGGACCGTGCGCCTGTACCACGACCACCTGCTGGTGAAGGAAGCCGGCACCCGCCAGCCCACGCCGTGGCACCAGGACCAGCCGTACTACAACATCGAAGGCCGACAGAACGTCAGCTTCTGGATTCCCGTCGACCCGGTCAGCCGGGCCGCGACGCTGGAGTTCCTCG
>CAYGZN010000386.1:0-3427 GCA_964354355.1 uncultured Burkholderiaceae bacterium
CGAGACGGTGGCCTCGCGCGCAGCCACCGGATCTGGCAACCCGACTGGCGCCCCCGGCTCGCGAATCGGCGCAGGAACCACGGACGGCCGCCACACCGTATGGCCGCGGTCGATGATCTCGAGGCGGCCGTCGGCGTGCTCGACCAGCGCCGTCAGGCTTTCCACCCAGTCGCCGTCGTTGCAGTAGAGGATGCCGTCGATCTCGCGGATCTCCGCATGGTGGATGTGGCCGCAGACCACGCCATGCACGGCGCGCCGGCGCGCTTCTCGGGCCACGGCGGCTTCGAAGTCGCCGACATAGCTCACCGCCCGCTTGACCTTGAACTTGACGTAGCGCGACAGGCTCCAGTACGGCAGGCCCATGCGCGCACGCGCGCGGTTGAACCAACGGTTGAGCTTGAGCATGAACTCGTAGGCGACGTCGCCGGTGTAGGCGAGCCACCTGGCGCACTGGATCACGCCGTCGAACAGGTCACCGTGGGTGACCCAGAGCCTGCGCCCGTCGGCCGTCACGTGGATGCATTCCTCGGCGACCTCGACGCCGCCGAAGCTGTGCGTCACATAGCGTCGTGCGAACTCGTCGTGATTGCCCGGCACGAAGATGACCCGCGTCCCCTTGCGGGCCTTGCGCAGGATCTTCTGCACCACGTCGTTGTGCGCCTGCGGCCAGTACCACGTGCGGCGCAGTTGCCAGCCGTCGATGATGTCGCCCACGAGGTATAGCGTCTCGCAGTCGACGTCGCGCAGGAAGTCCATCAGCGCCCGTGCCTGGCAGCCCGGCGTGCCCAGGTGCAGGTCGGAGATCCAGACCGTGCGCACGCGCAGGAGGCCGGGCGGGTCGTCGTGGTCCATGCTCGCGTCAGTCGTGGGCATCACCCCGGATGGTCGCGGTGACCGGTGACGCCTGTGTGACCCCGTTGCGCGAGTGCAACGCCCATCCGATCGCGGGGCGGCGCCCTCACGACAGGAAGTCCGCGTCACGAAGCGTCCGGCGACCGGTTCCGGCAGTGCCTTTGCGCCGGTACGCAGAAGGGCTCTGCACGAGCCGTAGGGGACGTGAAGAGAACGCCTCGGTGGTTGATCGCGCGGCGCTTCCGCAGGCCCGGGAACGATCCGGGCTTCGCGGGTGGATCAAAGTGGTGGCCAAGGGCGGAATCGAACCACCGACACGCGGATTTTCAGTCCGCTGCTCTACCAACTGAGCTACTTGGCCGTGCCGTCGTGCTTCACAACAGCAGCCCGGCGCGTCGTGCGATCAACGCCGGGCGAGGGCGCGCAGTATAGCGGACTGGTGGCCCCCGCGGCAAACGCGGGAATGCGCACGCCCCTATAATCCACGCATGAAGCATTCGTCCGACTTCGACGTTGCCGTCGTGGGACGCGGGGCCGTGGGGGCCGCAGCCGCGCTCGGGCTCGCGCAGTCCGGGCTGCGCGTCGGCTGGGTCGGACCTGCGGCGCCCGCTGCAGCCGCGCCGCCCGTGGCCGAGCCCGTGGGCTGGGACTCACGCGTCTACGCGCTGTCGCCGGGCACGCGCACGCTGTTGCAGCAGTTGCGGGTGTGGGACGCGCTGCCGGCACCGCGCATGGCGCCGGTCTACGACATGCGGGTCTATTCGGGGCCGGATCCGGTGGCGCCCGAGCTGCATTTCGATGCCTACCGCGGCAAGGTCGACGCGCTGGCCTGGATCGTCGAGGATCGCGTGCTGATGCAGGCGCTGAACCAGGCGCTGCGCTACACCGGCATCGTCGCCTTCGACGAGCCGGTGGCGGCGCTGGAGGTCGACGACGGGCGCCCGGGGGGACGCGCGCGGCTCACGCTGGCGTCGGGCACCGCGATCGGTGCGCGCATCGTGGTCGGCGCCGACGGCGCGGCGTCCACGATCCGCGAACTGGCCGGCATCGTCACGCGGGTGCACGACTATCCGCAGCGGGCCGTCGTCGCCAACTTCGACGCGACGCTGCCGCACGGCGACTGCGCGTACCAGTGGTTCGGCGCGCACGGCGTGTTGGCGCTGCTGCCGCTGCCGGCCGACACGGCGCCCGGGCGCTGCAGCATGGTGTGGTCCGCGCCGCTTGCGCTCGCCGACGAGCTCATGGCGCTGTCCGACGACGCGCTCGCGCAGCGCGTGACGGATGCCAGCGCGCGCGCACTGGGCGAACTGACGACGATCACGCCGGCGCGCGCGTTCCCGTTGCGGCGGGTCCAGGTCCATCGTCTGGTGGCGCCCCGGGTCGTGCTGGCCGGGGATTCGGCGCACGCGATGCACCCGCTGGCCGGCCAGGGCATGAACGTGGGCTTTGGCGACGTCGCGCAGATGCTGGCCGTGTGGGCGGGCCGCGAGTCGTTCCGCGACATCGCCGACGCGCTGCTGTGGCGCCGCTACGAGCGCGCCCGGCGCGACGCCGTGGCGCTGATGCAGGAAACCACCGACGGCCTGTCGCGCGCGTTCGGGCCGTTGCCCGCGCCGCTGGTCGGCCTGCGTGACCTGGGCTGGCAGATCGTGGCAAGGTCTGACTGGATCAAGCGGCGCCTGATGGCCCATGCCGCACTCTGAGGGAAAGGAATGTCCGATGCGCAGTGATCGATTGCCGGCCCTGCGCCGGCGGCTTGCGGGCACCGTGGCGGCGCTCGTGCTGGTCGCCGGCTCCTGGCTCGCACCGGCGCCCGTGCGGGCCCAGACCGATCCAGCCGCCACGGTGCGCTCGGCGGTCGAGGCCTGGCTGCAGGGCCGCTACAAGGTCGACGCCGTGCGCAAGACGCCGGTGGCCGGCATCTGGGAGGTGCAGGTCGGTGCCGACCTGATCTACGTCGACGAGAAGGGTCAGCACGGCTTCGTCGAGGGGCAGCTGGTCGAACTCAAGACCAATCGCAACCTGACCCAAGAGCGGGTCGACGAGATCAACACGATCAGCTTCAAGGACCTGCCGCTGTCGATGGCGATCAAGCAGGTCAACGGCAAGGGCACGCGGGTGCTGGCCGTGTTCGAGGACCCCAACTGCGGGCACTGCCGCAACCTGCGCCGCGACTTGATGAACGTGCCCGACGTGACGATCTACACGTTCCCGTACCCGATCCTGGCGGCCGACTCCGACGTCAAGTCGCGCCAGGCGTGGTGTGCGCCCGATCGCGCCAAGGCCTGGAACGAGCTGATGCTGCAGGGCAAGGTCCCGTCCAACCCCGGCACCTGCGACAACCCCGTCGCGAAGGTGACCGAACTCGGGCGCAAGCTGCGCGTGACCGGCACGCCGACGGTGTTCTTCGCCAACGGCAAGCGCCTGCCCGGCGGCGTGCCCGGCGCTCGCCTGAACAAGCTGATCGACGAGAACTCCTAGCGCGATCGCGCGGCGGTCGGAAAGGCCTGACCCTTCGGCCACAGCACCCACAGCCGGCCGCGGGCCTTCATCAGCCCCGCGGCGAGTTCGGCTT
>CAYGZN010000387.1:0-3427 GCA_964354355.1 uncultured Burkholderiaceae bacterium
CAATCAGGCGCTCAAGGCGGTTATCTACTCGGACACCGAAGGGGCGCCGGTCACGCTCTTGGGCACGAGCGCCGAGGTCACGATCACCGACGGGGTAGGCGCGAGCTGGGGCACGTTCACCTTCGCCCCTGGTATCGCGATCACCGGCACGAGCGCCGCCGCGAACGTCAGGGGCGGACGCACGAAGTCGGCGGCAGCCGCCGCGGACTCGGCCAGCGCGCCCGGAGTGCCGAGCGCCACGCTCAACTGGTGGTGTCGAGCCTGGTTGTGGACCCGGACCTGCACGTTGGCCACGTCGACCGCCCGGGCATCCTGCTGCCGGTCGATCCAGCGGATCGAGCCGTCGTCGACCCGAACGTCTCCCTGGCCGAGCAGCCACGCGAGCAGCTCCTTCGGGTCGATGCGGGACTCGGGCGTCATCACCTCGATGCCGGCGACGGTCATCACGCCGGAGGCCTGCCGCTCGACGGTCAGCTGCGGACGGTCCAGGCTCAGTACGGCCAGTCGGGGGCGGCCGGTGAGCAGCGAGCGCCAGGACAGGCGCGCGTAGGCGCTCGCCACCTGCAGCCGCGGCGCGCCGTCGAGTCCGAGCACCTG
The DNA here is from genome assembly GCA_964354355.1 of uncultured Burkholderiaceae bacterium. GTDB lineage: Bacteria > Pseudomonadota > Gammaproteobacteria > Burkholderiales > Burkholderiaceae_E > CAYGZN01. The sequence goes on from CAYGZN010000387.1 coordinate 598, forward strand.
CAGGCCGTCGACCTGCAGCGCGGGGTGCAGGCCCTCCCACGACGTGACGAGCCGATCGACGCGGATCGGGCGCTCGAGCAGCCGCTCGACGTGCGACAGCAGCCGCGGCTGCCAGAGCTCGGGATGCGGCCAGAGCAGGTGCCGGACCCCGAGATAGAACAACGCTGCTGCCGCGACGACCAGGATCGGCGCGCCGATCAGCACACGGGAAAGCAGCGCGGAACGCCGTGGGGTCGCGGGAGTCATCGGGAGAGGATCGGCTGGCTCGGGTGGCCGGCATTCACCCGTCAGCGGCAGGCGTTGCCCGGTGGACCACTGTAGCATAGGGGGCCGCCCCGCCCGACCATGCCCGACACCCCCATCGAGCGCTTCGCCGCCAGCCGCTGCAGTGCGTATTTCCGGCGGACGCTGACCGCGCTGGAGCATCGCCATCCGCAGCGGGTCGCGACGCTTCAGGCGATGGTCGAGCAGCCGCTGACGCCACAGGCGGTCGCGGCGTGCTGGGAAGCGATGCAGGCCGACGCGCCGACGCGCGCCGCCGGGCCGGGCGCCGCCGCGCCGCCCGACCCGGGGCCGATGCTGCGCCGGGCCCGGCAGCTGGTGATGCTGACGCTGATCGAGCGCGACGTCACGCAGCGCGCGCCGCTCGAAGAGGTCTGCCTGGCGGTCAGCGCCTGGGCGGAGCTGTCCATCGGCGTGGCGCTGCGCCACGCTGCGGCCGAACTCGCGCAGGTGCACGGCCGCCCGCTGGACGCCGACGGGCGCCCGCAGGACCTGTTGGTGGTCGGCATGGGCAAGGTGGGCGGCAACGAGCTCAACGTGTCGTCCGACGTCGACCTCGTCTACGTGTTCCGCGAGCAGGGCGAGACGACCGGCGGCGAGGGCGGCACGCGCAAGCTTGCCGCGAGCGAGTTCTTCCACCGCGCCGCGCGACGCCTGAACGGCCTGCTGTCGGACACCACCGAGGACGGGTTCGTGTTCCGCGTCGACACGCGGCTGCGTCCGAACGGCGACTCGGGCCCGCTCGTGGTCAGCCTGCCGATGCTCGAGCAGTACTTCTACGACCAGGGGCGCGAGTGGGAGCGCTTCGCGTGGCTCAAGGGCCGCGTCGTCGCCGACTCGGGGCTGGCGGGCGAGGAGGCGCGCCGGCTCGACGAATCGGCGCTGCAGCACGTGGTCGAGCCATTCGTGTATCGCCGCTACCTCGACTTCGCCGCCATTGCCGCGCTGCGCGAGCTGCACGCGCTGATCCGCTCGGAGGTCAACCGGCGCGACAACCGGCTCGAGGCGCGCAGCGGCGGCGGCATCGACGTCAAGCTCGGGCGCGGCGGCATCCGCGAGATCGAGTTCTGCGCCCAGCTGTTCCAGATCGTGCGCGGCGGGCGCGACCCGCTGCTGCGCGACCGGCGCACGCTGCACACGCTGAACGCGCTGGCCCAGCGCCGCCTGCTCGAGCCCGAGGCCGCCGCCCGCCTCGCGCAGGCCTACCGGCTGCTGCGCCGTGTCGAGCATGCGCTGCAGTACCAGGAAGACGCGCAGACGCACCGCCTGCCGGCCGACCCGCAGGTGCGCGAGCGGATCGCCGGGATGCTCGCGCTGACCCCGGCGGCGTTCGACGAGGCGCTCGCCGTCGCGCGCGACCACGTCGAATCGGTCTTCGACGCGCTGCTCGCCGACCCGGCGCAGTCGCAGGCGCCTTCGCCCGGGGCCGAGCCGCTGCCGGCGCTGGACGACGCGACGCAGGCCCGCATCACCGCGCTGCGCGAGGGCCGGCGCTACCGGCTGGCCCGCCCGGACACGCAACAGCGCATCGACCAGCTGCTCGAGCAGGCGCTGCGCGAAGGACCGGGCGCCGCGGGCGCCGGCGACGGCGCCTGGCTCGGCCGACTGATCGACCTGCTCGAGACGATCGCCGGGCGCCCGGCCTACCTCGCGCTGCTGGTGCAGTTCCCGACCGCGTACCTGCAGCTGCTGAGAATGATCGGCCAGGCGAAGTGGGCCGCCGACTACCTGACCCACCACCCGGTGGTGCTGGACGAGTTGCTCGACGGGCAGATCCTCGAGCCGCCGGCGCTCGCGGCCTGGGAGAGCGACCTGCGCCTGTCGCTGCAGGCCACCCGCACGCGCGCCGGCGAGCCCGACGTCGAGCGGCAGATGGACATGCTGCGCGAGGCGCACCACGCGCAGGTGTTCCGGCTGCTGGCGCAGGACCTGTCCGGGCGGCTCAGCGTGGAGCGGCTGTCGGATCACCTCAGCGAACTGGCCGACCGCGTGCTGTCGATCTCGCTCGACTGCGCCTGGCAGCAGGTGCGCAACCCGCACCGCGAGCGGCCGCTGTTCGCGATCGTCGGCTACGGCAAGCTGGGCGGCAAGGAGCTGGGCTATGCGTCGGACCTGGACCTGGTGTTCCTGTTCGACGACGACGACGAGCGGGCGCACCCGGTGTACGCGCAGCTTGCGCAGCGGCTGTCGGCCTGGCTGTCGACGCGCACGGCCGCCGGCATGCTGTTCGAGATCGACCTGCGGCTGCGCCCCAACGGCAACGCGGGGCTGCTGGTCTCCAGCGTGCGCGCCTTCGAGAGCTACCAGCGCGAGTCGGCGTGGGTCTGGGAGCACCAGGCGCTGACCCGCGCGCGCCACTGCAGCGGGGACGCGGCGATCGGGCAACGCTTCGAGGCCTTTCGCCGCGAGATCCTGTCGGCGCAGCGCGACCCGGGCACGCTGCGCAACGAGGTGCTCGCGATGCGCCGCAAGATGCTCGACGGACACCCCAACCGCAGCGCGCAGTTCGACATCAAGCACGACCCGGGCGGCATGGTCGACATCGAAT
>CAYGZN010000388.1:0-3418 GCA_964354355.1 uncultured Burkholderiaceae bacterium
GGCCTGGTAGCCGAGCTGCTCCATTGCGTCCGCGAGCAGCTCGCGGCCCGGCACGTAGTCGGGCTCGGCGAAGACCACGTGGTGCATCGCCTGGACGACCCAGCGGAAGTCGCCGCGCTCGAAGTCGACGCGCGCCTTGCGCACCAGCTCTTCGGCCCCGCCCATATAGGTCACGTAGCGCCGGGCCTCCTCGGCGGGAGGCAGCCGGTTCAGGTTGACCGGATTCCCGTCGTACGGACCCAGGTAATGCGTGTAGACCGCATTGACGTTGTGCGCGACCGCGCCGTAGTAGCCGCGGGTGTGCCAGCGCTTCGACAACTCGCCGGGCATCATCAGCTCGGCGGCGATCTCGCGCGGCGTGAGCCCGTGGTTCATCAGCCGCAGCGTCTGGTCGTGCAGGTAGCGGTACATGTCGCGCTGGTCGGCGACGAACTCGGCCACGCGTTCCCGGCCCCAGACCGGCCAGTGGTGCTGCGCGTACACGACGTCGACGTGGGGCACGAACTCGGCCAGCGCCTCGTCCAGGTACTGGCTCCAGGCCAGCGCGTCGCGTGTCTTCGCGCCGCGGATCGGGCACAGGTTGTGCATCAGCTGGCAGGCGTTCTCGGCCAGGTTCAGCGCGCGCAGGCCCGGGAAGAACAGGTGCATCTCTGCCGGCGCCTCCGAACCCGGCGTCAGCTGGAACACGATCTCGACGCCGTCGATCACGTGGCGCTCGCGCCGTTGCGCGATCGACACCGTCGGCGCGATCAGCGCCATCCGGCCGTTGCCCACCTTGCCGAGCCCGCTGTCGACGTAGCCCCGAGGGCCCGGCGGCAGCGAGTTGCCGAACTGGTACATCGACCGGCGCATCATCGGCACCCCGGACAGCACCGACTCGTTGATCAGTGCCTCCATGAACCCGGCTGGCGCCAACACCGGCACCTGGCCGCTGAGGGCCGCCTTCTCGTCGAGGACGCCGCGCGCACCGCCGCAGTGGTCGTTGTGGCTGTGCGTGTAGACGAGGGCGACCACCGGACGGTCGCCCCGGTGCTGTCGATACAGGGACAGTGCCGCGCGTGCCGACTCCGTGAAGGTCAGCGGGTCGATCACGATCACGCCGGTGTCGCCCTCGACGAAGGTCACGTTGGCGAGGTCGAACCCGCGCACCTGGAAGGTCCGCTCGTTGACCTGGAACAGCCCGTGATTCGCGTTCAGCCGCGCGAGCCGCCACAGGCTCGGATTCACCGACGCGGGCGCCCGCTCCGCATCGAGGAACGCCAGCTCGCGCATGCTGAACACCGTGTGTCCGCGGGCGTTGGCGATGTGGGCATCCGGGATCGTGCCCAGGAATCCGCGACGCGCGTCCTCGAAGTCCGCCTGGTCGGCGAAGTTCAGCCCGGCGCGAAACGCGTCCTGCAGACGGACGGTTTCGGGGTGCGGATCCTTCGGCGCGGCGGGCGGAGCCTTCGACTCGGGCTTCGGCGGATTCACGTCAGTTCGCCCCCTCGAGCCGCTTCAGGTCGAGCGCCTCCACGATCGACTTGAGGCCGGCGACGTCGACACCCTCGCCCTCGGCCTCGACCACCACGCCGTTCTCGAGCACCACCTTGTATTCCGACTGCTTGCTGGACTTGTCCATGCGCTCGTGGACCATGCGCTTGCCCTGCTTGTAGGTCTTCTCGAGCTCGGTCGCGGTCTCGCGCTCGCCGGTCACGCCCATCCAGCCGGCGATCGACATCAGCCCCGACAGGCCGCCGATGTCGCTGATCTCCAGGCTGACCCGCTTGTCGCCCTCGCCGTACTCGGCGCGCGCCGACGACCCGGCCACGCCCATCGCCGTGCCGCTGCGGGCCTCCCAGTTGCCGCGCGCCAGCCCCTGGACCTTGTCGGGCAGCAGCGCCTTGAGGTCCTGCGAGGCGATCGGCGTGCGGTCGGTCTTGCCGCCGACCGCGCCGGCCGCCGATGCCAACGCCTCGGTCGCGGCCTTGCCCATCGCGGCAGGGTCGCCCGACTTGGACGCCTGCTCCATCTTCTTGCCGGCTTCCTCCATCTTCTTGGCGAACTCGTCGAGCTTGCCGGTGTTGATCGAGACCTCGCCCTGGGGCGTGGTGATCTTCACGTCGCCGCCGGCCATCTTCGCGGGCGAAGGCGTGATCAGCGCGGACACCGCGCCCAGCACGATGCCGGCGACGATCCCGCACAGGATCAGCACGACGGTGTAGGGCATCGCCTTGTCCTGCGGGCACTTCATCAGCACCGGCAGGCCGACGTAGATCAGGTAGATCGTGTACAGCGCGCCGACCAGCGCGATGATCGACAGCGCCGGCATCAGGTAGGCGATGCCGGCGACCATCGACGCAGTGCTGCCGTAGGCGACCAGCTTGAACGCGTTGACCAGGTTCTTCTGGCCCTTGAAGGTCGGCGCCAGCGCGTTGACGACCAGCGCCAGCACGTAGCACATCGCCAGCGTCAGCACGAGCCCGACGACGGCGTTGACCAGGCCCGAGAAGAACGGCACCCGGAAGGTCACCCCGAAGCCGCCGATCCCGATCAGCGAGAAGCCGATGAACCCCGCAATCGCGGGTATCGCGGCCAGCCAGATCAGGTAATTGCGGTAGACGGCGCCGATGTCGGTGGGCTCGGCCGCGATGACCGGCCACTCCGTCTTGGGCGACAGCAGCAACGCCTTGACTCGCGCTATCAGCGAGGGGTCGATCGACGCCATGGCAGCCTCCCTTGGGCTTTGTGCGTCAGGGCCCGGAGCTCGAGCCCTGCAGGCGGTCTAGCTTAACCGGTTGACCGGGCGCTGGCCACCGCAACTGAGGCGCCTTGCCGGCTCACCCGATGAAGGGGCGGCCGGCCATCGCCTGCGCGAACACCGCGAGCGTGAACGCCGCGTAACCGGCGGCGAGCGCGCTCACCCAGCCCAAGCCGCGCCGGGGAAGCATCGCGGCGACGGCGGCACCCGCGAGCGGCAGCAGCTGCTGCGCGTGGATTCCGAAGAAGTGCGCGGGTCGCAGATCGCCCGCGACCGTCGACCAGCCCAGCACGGGCAGCGCGGGACCGGTGGGCGGTTGCAGCTGCGCCAGCACGCTGCCGACGCCGGCGCCCAGCACGAAGGTCAGCGCGAGCCCGAGCACGACCGAGGCACGGTACGCCGGGTCGAGCGCCGGATCGCCGTGGCGCACGATCTGCCAGGCCAGCAGGGGGGATGCAGCCGTCAGCGCCAGGGCCCCGGCACCCATCAGCGCGTACATCGCCGCGGTCAGCGGCGTGCCCGTGTTGAAGTGCGACGCGCTGCCCAGGCCGGCCATCAACGTCACGTAGCCGACTTCGAAGCCACCGGCGACGATCGTCGTCCACACCGCGACCCTGATCGGGCGCGCGGGGGACCAGGCCGCATCGACGTGGCCTATGAACCAGGCCAGCGTGAGGG
>CAYGZN010000389.1:0-3407 GCA_964354355.1 uncultured Burkholderiaceae bacterium
TGGGCCGGCACGTTCCACGCGATCGGCGAGCGGCTGCTGCGCGAGTACGCACGGGCGGTCGGCCTGGACCCCGGGTTCGGCATCCTCGATCGCGGCGACTCGGCGGACCTGCTCGACGTGGTGCGCCACGAGCTCGGGCTGTCGTCCAAGGCGAGGCGCTTTCCGCGCAAGGAAACCTGCCTGGCGATCTACTCGCACCGGGTCAACACCGGCTGGAGCCTCGAGCGCGTGCTGCACGACACCTTTCCATGGTGCGAGGAGTGGGCCCCCGACCTGCGCAGCCTGTTTCGCGCGTACGTCGAGCGCAAGCAGTCCCACGGCATGCTCGACTTCGACGACCTGCTGCTGTGGTGGGACGCGGCGCTCGCCGACCCGGCGCTGGCGCGCGACATGGGCGGGCGCTTCGATCACGTGCTGGTCGACGAATACCAGGACACCAACCAGCTGCAGGCGCGCATCCTGCAGGCGCTCAAGCCGGACGGCCGCGGGCTGACGGTGGTCGGCGACGACGCGCAGTCGATCTACGCGTTCCGGGCGGCCGACGTCGCCAACATCCTGGAGTTCCCGGACCGCTTTGCGCCGCCGGCACGCCGCGTGACGCTCGAGGACAACTACCGCTCCGTGCAGCCGGTGCTGGATGCGGCCAACGCACTGATCGCCGAGGGCAGCCGCCAGTACCCCAAGACGCTGCACGCGCGCCGCGGCGGCGGCTCGCGCCCGCGGCTGGTCACCGTGCTCGACGAACGCGCGCAGGCCGACTGGATCATCGACGAGGTGCTGTCTCAGCGCGAGGCCGGCGTGCCGCTGAAGCGCCAGTCGGTGCTGTTTCGCAGCGCGCACCACAGCGACCTGCTCGAAGTGGAACTGACCCGGCGCAACATCCCGTACGTCAAGCACGGCGGCCTGAAGTTCCTGGAGGCTGCGCACGTCAAGGACCTGCTCGGCGTGCTGCGCTGGGCCGAGAACCCGCGCAACGGCATCGCGGCGTTTCGCACGCTGCAGCTGATGAGCGGCATCGGGCCGGCCCACGCGCAGCGCTGCCTCGAGCACCTGGCGGGGGCCGCCACGTTCGACGCGCTGGGCACGTTCGACACACCCGCCGCAGCGAGGCACGAGTGGTCGGGGTTTGCTGCGCTGATGTCCGCGCTGGCCGCGCCCGAGGCGCGCTGGGCGGGGCAGGTCGACCGGGTCCGGCGCTGGTACCAGCCGCTGCTCGAGCGGCGCTTCGACGACGCGGCGGTCCGCGCCGCCGACCTGGACATGCTGGCGACCGTGGCGGCGTCGTTCGGCACGCGCGAGCGGTTCCTGACCGAGCTGACGCTGGATCCGCCGTCGGCCACCGGCGACCTCGCGGGCGACCCGCTGCTCGACGAGGACTATCTGGTGCTGTCCACCGTGCACTCGGCCAAGGGCCAGGAGTGGGACGCGGTCTACGTGCTGAACGTCGCCGACGGCAACTTCCCCAACGAGTACGCGACCGGCAGCGCCGCGTCGATCGAGGAAGAGCGGCGCCTGCTGTACGTGGCGATCACGCGCGCGCGGGACACGCTCGCGCTGCTCGAGCCGCAGCGCTACTACGTGACGCAGCAGACCCGCCTGGGCGATCGTTACGTGCACGGCGCGCGCAGCCGGTTCCTGACCGAGCGGGTGCTGGGCTGCTTCGAGCGCGTCGGCCCGCCGGCCGACGCTGCGCTGGCCGCGCCGGCGGCGGGTGCGGCGGGTGCGATGGACGGGTCGACAACCCGCGTCGACGTGGCGGGGTCGGTGCGCGCGATGTGGTGACGGCCCCGGCCCGTGCCACGGGCCACGGGCCCGCGTCGGCTCAGGGAATCGCGACCAGCACCTTGCCGACGTTGGCCATCGCCTCGGTGGCCTCGTGGGCCGCGGCCACTTCATCGAGCGGAAAGACCCCGAACACCTGGTGCCTCAGCGCGCCGCGCCCGAGCGCGTCGCCGATCCAGGCGGCCGCCTCGTCGTGCGCGGCGCCCGACATCGCGTAGACCAGCACGAAGCGCACGGTCAGGTCCTTGCCGAGCATCGGCCAGAACGGAATCGCGGGCTCGGGCGCCGCGTCGGACGCATAGGTGGCGATGACGCCGCCGGCGCGCAGCATCGCGACGTCGGCCGCCACGTTGACGCCGAAAGCGACTTCGACGACACGATCGACGCCGGCGTCCGCGCCGGTGATCGCCCGCACCTGCTCGACGACGCTGCCGGCGCGGTAGTTGACCACGTGGTGGGCGCCCGCCTCGCGCGCCCGTGCGGCCTGCTCGTCGCGGCTGACGGTTGCGATCACGCAGGCCGCGCCCCCGAGGCGCGCCATCTGCACCGCGTAGTAGCCGACCGCGCCCGCGCCGCCCTGCACCAGCACGGTCCTGCCGGCCACCGGCCCGTCGGCGAACACGCAGCGGTGGGCGGTCATCGCCGGGATGCCCATGCAGGCGCCGTCCTCGAAGCTGGCCCGGTCGGGCAGCCGCACCGCCTTGTGCGCCGGCACGGCGGTGTACTGGGCCGCGGTGCCCCACGCCCGCCCGAGCGTCGCCTCGTAGACCCAGACCCGCTCGCCGACACGCGCCGGGTCGACGCCGTGGCCCACGGCGTCGATGACGCCCGCGCCGTCCTGGTGCGGCACGACGCGCGGGAACGGCATCGCGGTGTTGCCGCGGGCGCCGCCGCGATTCTTGGTGTCCGACGGGTTGACCGCCGACGCGTGCACGCGCACGCGGACCTCGCCCGGCGCGGGCTGCGGCATCGGCATCTCGCCCACTTGCAGCACTTCGCGGGCCGGTCCCTTGCGTTCGTACCAGGCTGCCTTCACGACGCGCTCCTCCCGAACGGATGTTGGCGGGCCCCGCAGGCGTCCGGAACCCCGGGCTCGAGCTTATCGCAGCGGGACCTACAATGCCGGGCATGGCCCAGCGATCGACCGTCCACCGCTTCGAGCTGTCGGTCGCCGACATGGACCGCGGCCACTATGCGACCCACGCGCTGACCGTCGCGCGCCACCCGTCGGAGACCGAGGAGCGCATGATGCTGCGGGTGCTCGCGTTCGGCCTGTTCGCCGACGCGTCACTCACCTTCGGGCGCGGGCTGTCGACCGACGACGAGCCGGACCTGTGGCTGCGGGATGCGACCGGTGCGATCACGCTGTGGGTCGACGTCGGGCTGCCGGACGAGAAGTGGGTCCGCAAGGCCTGCGCGCGGGCGGCGCGCGTGGTGCTGATCGCCTACGGCGGCGCGCGGGCCGACGCCTGGTGGCGCCAGAACGCGGGGACGCTGGCGCGATTCGAGCATCTGACCGTGCTGGCGGTGCCCCCCGAGGCAAGCCGTGCGCTCGGCGCGCTGGCCGACCGGTCGGTGCGCCTGAGCTGCTCGATCCAGGACGGTCAGGCCTGGGTCACCACCGA
>CAYGZN010000390.1:0-3385 GCA_964354355.1 uncultured Burkholderiaceae bacterium
GTTGTCGATCGCCGCCGGTGTCGTGCCCCAGTCCTCGTGCAGCTTCAGGCCGATTGCGCCGGCCTCGACCTGCTCGGCCAGCGGCCCCGGCAGCGACACGTTGCCCTTGCCGGTCAGGCCGATGTTCATCGGGAAGCCCTCGACGGCGCGCAGCATCTGCTCCAGGTGCCACGGTCCCGGCGTGACCGTCGTTGCGTTGGTGCCGGTCGCCGGCCCCGTGCCGCCGCCGATCATCGTCGTGATCCCCGACGCCAGCGACTCCTCGATCTGCTGCGGGCAGATGAAGTGGATGTGCGCGTCGATGCCGCCTGCGGTCAGGATCAGCCCTTCGCCCGCGATGACCTCGGTGGCCGCGCCGATCGGGATCGTCACGCCCGGCTGGATGTCCGGGTTGCCCGCCTTGCCGATGCCCCAGATGCGCCCGGCCTTCAGGCCGACGTCGGCCTTGACGATCCCGGTGACCGCATCGAGGATCAGCGCGTTGGTGATCACCGTGTCCGCGACCTTGTCGGCGGGCAGCTGGCTCTGGCCCATGCCGTCGCGGATCACCTTGCCGCCGCCGAACTTGACCTCCTCGCCGTAGATCGTGTGGTCCGCCTCGACCTCGATCAGCAGGTCGGTGTCGGCCAGCCGCACGCGGTCACCGACCGTGGGGCCGAACATCTCGGCGTAGGCCTTGCGGTTCAGCGTCACCATGGTCAGCCCTTCGCGGGCCGGGGCGCGGCGTCCAGCGGCCCCATCACCATCTGGCGGAACCCGTAGACGATGCGCGCGCCGCCGAGTGCGACCAGCTCGACGGTGCGCGACTGGCCGGGCTCGAAGCGCACCGCCGTGCCTGATGCGATGTTCAGCCGGTGCCCGCGGGCGAGCGCGCGATCGAAGTCCAGCGCGGCATTCGTCTCGGCGAAGTGGTAGTGCGAACCGACCTGGATCGGCCGGTCGCCGGTGTTGCGCACGACCACCGTGCAGGTCGGCCGCCCCGCGTTCAGTTCGATCTCGCCCTCGTCGACCAGGCATTCGCCGGGAATCATCGTGTCCACCTCCTGCATCGCACGCGCCGCCTGCGGCGCCCGCCCTAGACAGCCAGCAGCTGCCGGACCCCGTCGGCGTCCATCGCCGCACCCCGCCCGCGGCGGATCACCTCGCCCCGTTGCAGCACGCAGTAGCCCTCGGCGAGCGTGCGCGCGAAATCATAGTACTGTTCGACCAGCAGGATGGCCATCGATCGTTGCGCCGCGAGGCCGGCGATCACCTTTTCGATGTCCTGGATCACGTTCGGCTGGATGCCCTCGGTCGGCTCGTCCAGGATCAGCAGGCGCGGGCGCGTCACCAGCGCGCGCGCGATCGCCAGCTGCTGCTGCTGGCCGCCCGAGAGGTCGCCGCCGCGGCGCGACACGAACTGGCGCAGGATCGGGAAGGTCTCGTAGATCGCGTCGGGCACGCGGCGGTCCGCCTGGCCGGTGGCGGCCATCGCGATCGCCAGGTTCTCCTCGACCGTCAGGCGCGCAAAGATCTCGCGGCCCTGCGGCACGTAGGCGATGCCGCGCCGCGCGCGCTGGTGCGGCTTGAGCGCCGTGATGTCCTCGCCCTCGAACTCGATGCGCCCCGAGCGGACCGGCAGCAAGCCCATCAGGCACTTGAGCAGCGTGGTCTTGCCCATGCCGTTGCGCCCGAGCACCGCCGTCACGGCGCCCGACGGGGCTTCGATCGACACGTCGCGCAGCGTGTGGCTGCCGCCGTAGTACTGGTTGAGTTTGTCGATGCGCAGCATGGGGCGGTCCGTTGGGTGGGTCAGCGCCCGAGGTAGACCTCGATCACGCGGGGGTCGCTGCGCACGGCCTGCATCGGCCCCTCGGCCAGCACGCTGCCCTCGTGCAGCACCGTGACCTTGCGCGCGATCCGGGAGACGAACTCCATGTCGTGCTCGACGACGACCACCGTGTGCCGGCCCTCGAGCTGCAGGCACAGCTCGGCGGTCTTCTCGGTCTCGGCGTCGGTCATGCCGGCAACCGGCTCGTCGAGCAGCACCACGCGCGGCTCCTGAGACAGCAGCATGCCGATCTCGAGCCACTGCTTCTGGCCGTGCGACAGCGTGCCGGCGATCCGCGCCACCTCGTCGCGCAGGTTGGTCATCACGAGGATCGACTCGATCCGCCCGAGCTGCTCGGAGTCGAGCTTCGCGCGCAGGCTGGCGACGCCGCGCTTGTCGGTCTTGAGCGCCAGCTCCATGTTCTCGAACACCGACATCGTCTCGAACACGGTGGGCCGCTGGAACTTGCGCCCGATGCCGGCCTGGGCGATCTGCGACTCCGACAGCCGGGTCAGGTCGATCGTCTGGCCGAAGAACACCGTCCCCGCGTCGGGACGGGTCTTGCCGGTGATCACGTCCATCATCGTCGTCTTGCCCGCGCCGTTGGGGCCGATGACGCAGCGCAGCTCGCCGTCGTCCAGCGTCAGCGACAGGTCGTTCAACGCGCGGAACCCGTCGAAGCTGACCGTCACGGCCTCCAGGTACAGGATCGCGCGGTGCGACGTGTCGACGCCCGGGGTCAGCATGTGGCCGAGCGCCTGCGACGCGCCCTCGCCGTAGCGCTCGCCCGCGGCGCCGCCGGGGACGTCCGCGCCGTGCTGCACGACCGGCCCGGTCACGACGCGCCTCCTCGGCGGCGCAGCAGGCCGACGACGCCGGCCGGCAGGAACAGCGTGACCAGCACGAACAGCAGCCCGAGGAAGAACAGCCAGTACTCCGGGAACGCCATCGTGAACCAGCTCTTGGCGCCGTTGACCAGGAACGCGCCGATCACCGGGCCGATCAGCGTGCCGCGCCCGCCCACGGCGGTCCAGATCGCCACTTCGATCGAGTTCGACGGCGACATCTCGCCGGGGTTGATGATGCCGACCAGCGGCACGTACAGGGCGCCCGCCACGCCGCTGATCACCGCCGCCAGCGTCCACACGCCGAGCTTGTAGCCGAGCGTGTCGTAGCCGCAGAAGCGCGCGCGCGACTCTGCGTCGCGGATCGCCTGCAGCACGCGGCCGAACTTGCTCGAGACCAGCCAGCGGGCCAGCACGAAGGTGGCGAACAGCGCGGTCGCGGTCACCGCCAGGATCGCCGCCTTGGTCGCTGGATCGGTGATCCGGAACCCGAGCAGCGTCTTGAAGTCGGTGAAGCCGTTGTTGCCGCCGAAGCCGGTCTCGTTGCGAAAGAACAGCAGCATGAAGGCGAACGTCAGCGCCTGCGTGATGATCGAGAAGTACACGCCCTTGATCCGCGAGCGGAACGCGAAGAAGCCGAACACGAACGCCAGCAGCCCCGGCACGGCCACCACCAGCAGCACGCTCCACAGGAAGCTGTCGGTGTTCCACCACTGCCAGGGAAACGCCT
>CAYGZN010000391.1:0-3384 GCA_964354355.1 uncultured Burkholderiaceae bacterium
CTTCATCCCGCGCATCATCTTGGCCAGCCCGCCTTTCTGCATCTTCTTGACCATCGCCTGCATCTGCTCGAACTGATTGAGCAGCCGGTTGACCTCCTGCACCTGCACGCCGGCACCGCTGGCGATGCGCCGCTTGCGGCTCGCCTTGATCAGCTCGGGCTTCGTGCGCTCGGCCGGCGTCATCGAGTGGATGATGCCCTGCATGCGGCGGATGTCGCGCTCGGCGCGGTTCATGTCGGCCTGCCCGGCGGCGGCCTGCAGGTTCGCCGGCAGCTTGTCGAGCAGCGACGACAGACCGCCCATCTTCTTCATCTGCGAGATCTGCGACAGGAAGTCGTTGAGGTCGAAGCGGTTGCCGCCCTTGAGCTTGTCGGCGAGTTCGCGCGCCGCATCCTGGTCGACCGACTGCTGGGCCTGCTCGACCAGCGCGACGATGTCGCCCATGCCGAGGATCCGGTTGGCCATCCGGTCCGGGTGGAACACGTCCAGGCCGGTCAGCTTCTCGCCGACGCCTGCGAACTTGATCGGGCAGCCGGTGACCGCCTTGACCGACAGCGCGGCGCCCCCGCGCGAGTCGCCGTCGAGCTTGGTCAGCACCACGCCGGTCAGCGCCAGCGCCTCGTTGAAGGCGCGCGCGGTGTTGACCGCGTCCTGGCCCTGCATCGCGTCGACGACGAACAGCGTCTCGATCGGCTTGAGCGCGGCGTGCAGCGCGGCGATCTCCTGCATCATCGCCTCGTCGATGCCGAGCCGGCCCGCGGTGTCGACCAGCAGCACGTCGTGGTAGTGGTTGCGCCCCCACTCGAGCGCGGCGCGCGCGATGTCCAGCGGCTTCTGCTCGGGCGACGACGCGAAGAAATCGGCCCCCGCCTGCGCGGTCACCGTCCTGAGCTGCTCGATCGCGGCCGGCCGGTAGACGTCGCACGAGACGGTCAGGACCTTCTTCTTCTTCTGCTCGCGCAGCCACTTGGCCAGCTTGCCCACGGTCGTGGTCTTGCCCGCGCCCTGCAGGCCCGCCATCAGCACCACGGCCGGTGGCTGCGTGGCCAGGTTCAGCTCGGCGCTGGTGCCGCCCATCAGGTCGGCCAGCTCGCGATGTACGACGCCCACCAGCGCCTGGCCCGGCGACAGGCTCTGCAGCACCTCCTGGCCCAGCGCCTTGTCCCTGACCCGGGCGATGAAGTCCCGGACCACCGGCAGCGCGACGTCGGCCTCGAGCAGCGCGATGCGGATCTCGCGCAGCATTTCCTGCGTGTTGGCTTCGGTCAGCCGCGCTTCGCCGCGCATCGTCTTGACGACGCGGGCCAGCCGCTGGGAGAGGTTGTCGAGCATGGGGGTGGTTTACACTGCGAATCGATGATTGTACTGATTCTGTTCGCCCTGCCCGCGCTGCTGTACGCAGCGGTCTGGTGGTCATCCTGGCGAAAGCTGCGCGCCGGGGCCACGCAGGAGCTGTCCGGCGTGGCGGCTGCACAAGGCGCCACCGGCGACGCGGGCGGCGTCGGGCGCTGGCTGATGGCGCTGGCGATCGCGCTGCACGGCGCTTCGCTGCTGTGGCCGTGGCAGGACCACGCCTTTCGCTTCGGCTTCGCCAAGGCGATGTCGGCGACGGTGTGGATCGGCCTGCTGCTGCTGTGGCTCGAGGGCCTGCGCGTGCGGCTCGACGCGCTGCGGCTGGTCACGCTGCCCCTGGCCGTGCTGGTGCTGCTGCTGCCGCTGGCCTACGGGGGCGCGGACTTCGGGGAACTGGCCAGCCGGCCGCTGTTCGTGCCGCACCTGGTCGTCGGCACGCTCGCCTACGGCGTGCTGATGCTGGCGGCCCTCGACGCGCTGCTGATGGTCTGGGTGCAGCGCGACCTGCACCGTGCGGCAGGCGGCCCGCCGACGCCGCTGTCGCGGTGGATCGCCGGCCTGCCGCCGCTGATGGTGCTCGAGCGGATGCTGTTCAGGCTGATCGGCGTCGGGTTCGTGCTGCTGCTGCTGACGACGCTCAGCGGGCTCGTGTTCTCGGAACAGGTGTTCGGCCGGCCGCTGCGCCTGGAGCACAAGACGGTCTTCTCGCTGGTCGCGCTGGCTTTCTTTGCGGTGCTGCTCGCCGGGCGCCGGGTGCGGGGCTGGCGCGGGCGCATCGCGATGCGCTTCACGCTGGCGGGATTCGGCCTGCTGCTGCTGGCCTACGTGGGCACGCGTTTCGTGCTCGAAGTGGTGCTCGGCCGCTTCTGAGCGGCCGTACGAACCGGGTGCACGGACCGCGACGATGGGCAAGATCCTGACCTGGGTCGCGATCGCCGCGATCGCCTACCTGGCCTGGCGCGTGCTGCTCGCGAGCCGGCGGCGCGTCGAGCGGTCGCGCCGCGAGTCCGAGGCCGACGCCCCGTCCGGGGCGAGCGAGCGCAAGCCGGCACGGCCCGATCGCGCCGACGACGCCCGTGCGGCGCCCGAGCCGATGATGCGCTGTGCCGTCTGCGGCCTGCACCTGCCCGGATCGGAAGCGGTGTTCGCCCGCGGCCGCGTGTACTGCGGCGCCGAGCACCGCGACCAGGACGCCGTGGCGGCCGACGCCGTGGCGAAGGACGTTGCGGCGAAGGACGTTGCGGCGAAGGACGTTGCGGCGAAGGACGCCGCGGGAAGGCCGTCCGGGGATGGGCGCCACGGACGCTGACGCGGCCCCTGCCGGCCGGTCGTACTGGCAGGCGCTGCGTTACCTGGGCCTGTCGCGGCTGGTGGTCGCCGCGCTGCTGATTGCCTACGTGCCGCTGTTCCGGGCCGGGATCGACTTCGAGGAAGGCGTCGACAGCGAGCTGTTCCTGGCCGTGGCGGGCGGCTACTTCGGCACCGCGATCGTCTTCGTGCTGCTCGCGCGCACGCGCCGCCTGGGGTTCGAGCTGCTGCTGCGGGCCCAGGTCGTGGCCGACCTGGTGGCGCTGACGCTGCTCGTTCACGCCGCCGGCGGCGTTCGCAGCGGCCTGGGCGTGCTGCTGATCCTGCCGACCGCCGCCGCCGCGATCCTCAGCGGGGCGCGCCTGACGCTGTTCTTCGCGGCGACCGCCGCGCTGCTGCTGCTGCTGGAGACGGGCTGGCGCGGGCTGCGCGGCGACGCGACCGAGTCGCACTTCCTGCAGGCCGGGCTGACCGGTGCGGCGATGCTGGTCACGGTGGTGCTGGTCAACCGGCTCGCGCGGCGGCTCGACACGCAGGAGCGCCTCGCGGCGCGCCGGGGCGAGGACCTGCGCCGCCAGCTGGCGATCACGCAGGTGGTCATCTCCGAGCTGCCGGACGGCGTCGTGGTGCTCGGCGAGCGCGGCGAGATGCGCGCGAGCAACCGGTCGGCGCGCGAGATGCTGGGGCCGGCGGAACCGGGGGCGGACCCACCCGGCGTGGCCG
>CAYGZN010000392.1:0-3384 GCA_964354355.1 uncultured Burkholderiaceae bacterium
TGGTGCGCTGGACCGAGTTCCAGACGCGCCGCCCGCAGCGCTGCGAGATCGAGGGCTGGTATCGGCACTGGCCCGACGCCAACGTCGCGATCGTCACCGGCGCGCTGTCGGGCCTGGTCGTGCTCGACGTCGATCCGGCCCACGGTGGCGACGCGAGCCTGCATCGGATCGAGCTGGAAGCCGGGCCGATGGACCCGACACTCGAATCGCTGACCGGCGGTGGCGGGCGACACCTGTACTTCCGTCATCCGGGACCGCAGACGCCCAATAGGGTCGGCTTCCGTCCGGGGCTGGATCTGCGCGGTGACGGCGGCGTGATCGTCGCGCCGCCGTCGATTCACCCGAGCGGCCGGCCTTACCGCTGGCGCGACGGCCGCGGGCCCGAGGCGCTGGCGCCCGCCCCGATGCCGCAGTGGCTGCACCGCGCCATCGCGCCCGATCCCGACCATCCCGGGCATCCACCGGGCCACTGGCGCGCGCTGGTCGGCGCGGGCGTCGACGAGGGCGCGCGCAACACCAGCGTCGCGTCGCTGGCCGGCCACCTGCTGTGGCGCAGCGTCGACCCCGACGTCGTGCTGGAGCTGCTGCTGTGCTGGAACCGGGTGCGCTGCCGACCGGCGCTTGCCGACGACGAGGTCGCATCCACCGTGGCGAGCGTGGTGCGCAGCCGGGTGCGGCACGGGGCGGCCTGAGCTTCGGGCTGGCGTTGACACGGGCAACTGGGTGTACATATCATGTCCATGTACATACTGACCTGACGGAGCAGTCCAATGGCGGCAGCGGTTCATCGTATCGTGGTGCAGGCGACACCACAGGACAAGAAGGCGATCGCCGCCAAGGCGAAGCGGCTCGACATTCCGGTTTCCGAGTTGATGCGCCGCGGCGCCTTTGCGTACAAAACCAGTGAAACGGACGAGGAGCTGGGCGCTCTTGCCGATGCAGCGAAGGCGGCTGCGGATCGGGCTGGCACTGCCATCGACGAAGCACTCGACTTCATCGATCAAAGCAATCAACGCATTGCCGCAATGGAAGCCCGGGCTGCCAGGGCTGCCCGGGCACTGGCCCGCAAGGGTACGTGATGGGGGTCACCGACAGGATCTGGGGCGCGCTGACCTCGATGATCAAACTCGAAGACAAGGTCAACCGCCAGGCCGAGGCGATGAAGGCCCAGCAGGCCCGGATCGAGGACCTCACCGGCCGGGTGATCCGGCTCGAAGCGCAGCTGGAGCTGCTCACCAGCGCGGCGCTCGCACGCAGGCTCAAGGACAACTGAGTTCGGGCAGCGGCCGCGATCGCCGCTGGGACACCGGTAGAGGCCGGCCGGCGACGGCCGTCAGCGCGCCACGGTCCGGCTCTGCTCGCGCATGAACTGCTGCAGGTAGTGCGGGCCGAGCCCGCCCTTGCCGGTCGTGCCCGATCCCTTCCAGCCGCAGAAGGTCTGGAACCCGGGCCAGGCGCCGGTGGTCGCGCCCGAGGCGCGGTTCTCGTAGAGCACGCCGGCCTCGATGCGGTCGTAGTACGTCGCGAGCTGGTTCTGGTCGTGGCAGTAGATGCCCGAGGTCAGCCCGAGCCCCGACGCGTTGCCGTCGTCGATCGCGGCGGCCAGGTCGTCGTAGGCCTGCACGGACACGAACGGCAGGAACAGCTCCAGGCGGTTGACCGCGTGGTCCGGCGGCAGACCCGCGACGATCGTGGGCGGCAGGTAGGCGCCGTGCGCGAAGGCGTCGGCGCCGGCGCGCTCGCCGCCCCGCAGCACCTGGCCGCCGGCTCGCGCGGCGGCCACCGCCGACTCGAAGCGGCGCGCCGCCGCCTCGCTGATCACGGGCCCGGTGAACGGTTGCGCGCCGCGCGGATCGCCGACCGTCAGCTGGCCCGCGAAGTCCACCAGCCGCTCGAGGAAGGCCTGCTCGACGCTGCGTGCGACGTAGACCTTGCTGCACGAGCTGCACTTCTGGCCGGACAGCCCGAATGCCGAACGCGCGACGCCCTGCGCGGCCGTGTCCAGGTCGGCGCTCTCGGTCACGAAGGCGGCGTTCTTGCCGCCCAGCTCGGCCAGCACCGGGCGCATCCACGCGCCGCCCGCGAACTGGCGCAGGATGCCCATGCCGACCTCGTGCGAGCCGGTGAACGCGACCCCGGCGATGTCCGGATGGGCGACCAGCGCGGCGCCCGTGTCGCGATCGCCGGCGATCATGTTGAACACGCCGTCGGGGATGCCGGCCTCGCGGTAGGCTGCCGCAAGCGCCGGCCCGCTGAACGCGGCGCCGGCCGCAGGCTTCCACACGACGGTGTTGCCGGCCAGCAGCGCGGCGCTCGTCATGCCCACCGACAGCGCGATCGGGTAGTTGAACGGCGAGATCACCGCGAACGGCCCGTACGGCCGCAGCCGGTCCGAACCGCCCTCGCGTTCGGAAGCCGAGCGCAACTCGATGCGCCAGCCCTCGTGCCGCTCCATCTGGTCGCAGTAGTAGCCGATCAGGTCGATCGACTCCTCGACCTCGCCCATCGCCTCGAGCCGCGACTTGCCCACCTCGTGCACCAGCTGCATCGCCAGCGCGAAGCGTCGCTCGCGCAGGACCGCCGCCGCGCGCCGCAGGCAGGCCACGCGATCGGACCATCGGGTCGTGCGCCAGTCGGCGTAGGCGATGCGTGCCGCCGCAACCGCGCGCTCGACCGCGGCGGCGTCGGCGGCCACCAGCGAGCCGATCGCCAGGCGCCCGTCGATCGGCGAGACGACCGCGTAGACGCGCCCGCCGGTGTCGGGGCGTCCGCCGATCAGGTTGGCCTGCTCGACCGCGAGGCTGCCCTGCGCGAAGCGCTGCAGTTCCTCGTCGAGCGCCGCGTGCACGCCGGCGAAGTCGGCGCCGGCGTTCGAGTAGGTGACGCGCGGCAGGTCGTCGCGGGAATCGGCCACGTGCGGCTCCGGTCGCTGCGGGTTCGACCGGGAGCCGGTCAGCCCCTGCGCAGGCGGGCGGCGATCTCGCCGACGATGCCGCGGCGGAACAGCATCACCACGACGACGAAGATCACGCCCTGGATCACCAGCACCCACTCGCCCATGCCGGCCAGGTAGTTCTGCATCGTGATGATGACCGCGGCGCCGACCACCGGGCCGAACACCGTGCCCATGCCGCCCACCAGCGTCATCAGCACCACCTCGCCCGACATCTGCCAGGTGACGTCGGTCAGCGACGCGAGCTGGAACACCAGCGACTTGGTCGCCCCCGCCAGGCCGGCCAGCGCCGCGGACAGCACGAACGCGAGCAGCTTGTAGCGATCGACCGGGTAGCCCAGCGAGATCGCGCGCGGCTCGTTCTCGCGGATCGCCTTGAGCACCTGGCCGAACGGCGAGTTGATCGTGCGGTAGATCACGACGAAGCCGAT
>CAYGZN010000393.1:0-3372 GCA_964354355.1 uncultured Burkholderiaceae bacterium
GTCGGGTGTCCGGCTGCGTCGGCCGGGGGGGGTCCACTGTAACCCGAGAGGGGCGCGCGTGGCGATGGCGGGGCCGCCCCGGAACGCGACGACGAGTGCGTCGCAGGGCGGTCTCGTGCGCAAGGAATTCGAGCCGCCCGGGCAGGACCTCGCCCCGGTGACGTGACAACGGGCATTGAATCGTCCGCCGGCTCCGAAAGCATCTGCGCTCCCCATGAACTGCAGTGGCATGTGAATATCTCGATTCAGGCGACTCGATCGATCGGAATGTCCGTCGGTGGCCACCGCGGGACGTGAAGCGAGAGACGATGAAGGCGTTCGTTCGCAACAGACTCGGTCAGCCCGTCGGCGTGCGACTTCCCGGGTGGGTTCCGCCCGCCCTGCCGAGGCGCGCCCCCATGCAGGGGCGCTTCTGTCGTGTCGAGCCGCTGGATCTCCAGCGGCACGCGGCCAGCCTGCACCATGCCAACGCGCTCGATGCGCAGGGTCGCGCGTGGACCTACCTGCCCTACGGCCCGTTCGACAGCCTCGAGTCGTATCGGCAGTGGATGCGTGGCTACTGCTTTGCGGACGATCCGCTGTTCTTCGCGATCG
Organism: uncultured Burkholderiaceae bacterium; assembly: GCA_964354355.1. Taxonomy (GTDB): domain Bacteria; phylum Pseudomonadota; class Gammaproteobacteria; order Burkholderiales; family Burkholderiaceae_E; genus CAYGZN01. The sequence goes on from CAYGZN010000393.1 coordinate 595, forward strand.
TCGACGGCGCGACGGATTCGGCGGTAGGGATCGCGAGCTACCTGCGGATCAACCCCGCGTCCGGATCGATCGAGGTGGGACACATCAAGTACTCACCGCGCCTGCAACGCCGCCCTGCGGCAACGGAAGCCATGTTCCTGATGTTGAAGCACGCGTTCGAGCTGGGGTACCGGCGCTGCGAGTGGAAGTGCGACGCCTTGAACGCCGCGTCGCGCGCGGCGGCGCTGCGCCTTGGACTGTCCTTCGAGGGAGTCTTCCGGCAGGCGACGGTGACCCGAGGCCGTAACCGCGATACGGCCTGGTATGCCGCGATCGATCAGGAATGGCCCGCTCTGCGGGCCGCATTCGAGAGCTGGCTCGCACCGGACAACTTCGACGACGAGGGTGTCCAGCGCGTTCGGCTGTCCGAGCTCACCGCGCCGATCCTCCGGGCCGTGCACCTGGCCGATCGAACGGCACTCGATCACCCGCGCGCCGTCCGCTCGGATCGCTAGCCCGGTGTGCGCTGCGCACGGGCGAGCACCGCCTGCAGCAGCACGTTCGCGCCCGCGTGCAGGTGGTCGGGGCGCGCGTTCTCGATCTCGTTGTGGCTGATGCCGCCCTCGCACGGCACGAAGACCATCGCGGCCGGGCAGGTGCGCGCGACGTAGACGGCGTCGTGACCGGCGCCGCTGGCGATGCGCCGGTGCGAGTAGCCGGCGCCTGCCGCGGCCGCCTCGATCGAGGCGGCCAGCCCGGCGTCGAAGATGCAGGGCGGGAAGTAGACCGTTTCGGTGAGTGCGATCGACACGCCGTCGGCCTGCGCGATCGCGTCGGCCGCCTCGCGCACGGCGGCGGCCATCGCGCCCAGCGTCGCGTCGTCGGCGTTGCGCAGGTCCACGCTCATCTCGACGCGGCCCGGGATCACGTTGCGCGAGTTGGGCGCAACGACCAGCCGCCCGACCGTGCCGCGCGCGTAGTGCGGGTGGCGCTGCGCGATCTCGCGCACCGCAAGCGTCAGCCGCGAGGCGGCCAGCAGCGCGTCGCGGCGCATGTCGATCGGCGTGGGTCCCGCGTGCGCGTCCTGGCCTTCGACGAGAACGTCGAACCAGCGCTGGCCGAGCGCCGACTCGACGACGCCGATCACGGTCGACTCGCGCTCGAGCACCGGCCCCTGCTCGATGTGGGCCTCGAAGTACGCATCGAAGGCCGGGGCCGGATCGCGCCCGGCGGCGCCGATCGCCGCCAGCGCCTGTGCGACGCTGGTGCCGTCGGCGTCGCGCTGGGCATGGCAGTGCGCGGCGGTGAAGGCGCCGGCGTAGACGCCCGAGCCCATCATCACGGGCTGGAACCGGGAGCCCTCCTCGTTGGTCCAGATGGCGACCGCCAGCGGCCGGCGCGTGACGATGCCCGCATCGCTCAGCGTGCGCAGCACCTCCAGCCCGGCCAACACGCCGTAGTTGCCGTCGAAGCGCCCGCCGTTCGGCTGCGTGTCGATGTGGCTGCCCATGGCCACCGGCGCCAGCGTCGGGTCGCTGCCGGCGCGGATCGCAAAGAGGTTGCCGATCGCGTCGCACAGCACCGTGCAGCCGGCCTCGCGAAGCCAGCCGGTCACGCGCGCGCGGCCCTGCCCGTCGAGCCCGGTCAGCGCCAGGCGGCGCACGCCGCCGCGGGGCGTCGCACCGATCGACGCCAGCTCCATCAGCGAGGCCCACAACCGGTCGGACGAGGTGGCGGGGCTGGCGGCGGGGGCGGCGACGGCCGATGGCGCCGGGCCGCGGGCGACGCCGGCTGAGGCCGTGATGGCGGGGGCGGCGGCGGGTACGTTCATGCAGGGCGCTCCGGGCGGGCCGATCGGATCGCGGCCGGTGCGCCATGGTAGCGTGGCGCATGCGGCGGACCACGACGGATCGCGGATGGGCCGGCGGCGCTGGGGCCCGATGGCAGGCACGCAACGGTCGGTGCGCAGGACACGAGGGGCGCGATTCGGCGGTGTTGCCCAGGTCCCGTGGGCGGCGATCCGGTGGGCGGCGATCGCATGCGGCGCATGGCTCGGCGTTGCGGGCTGCACGCTGGCGCCCGGCAGCCGCCTGCCGGGCGCACCGGCGACTGTTACAGCCCCTGCGACGGCCCCTGCGACGGCGCCTGAGACGGCGCGTGGGGCGGCGGCAACGCGCGGCGGCACCGTCCCCGTGCGGATCATCGCGTTCAACGACTTCCACGGCCAGCTGGAGACGGGCGAGCTGACGCTGCGCGTGCCCGACCCGCAGCAGCCGTCGCAGTCGCTGACCGTGTCGAGCGGTGGCGCGGCGTTCCTCGCCGGCCGGATCCAGGCACTGCGGGCCGGACACCCGCATTCGATCGTCGTGTCCAGCGGCGACCTGATCGGCGCGTCGCCGCTCGTGTCGGCGCTGTTCCGGGACGAGCCGACGATCGAGGTGATGAACGCGATCGGGCTCGAGCTGAACGCGGTGGGCAACCACGAGTTCGACCGCGGCGTAGCCGAACTCAGGCGGATCGCCGCGGGCGGCTGTCGCACCGACGACGGCCCGCCGGGGCTGGCCAGCTGCGAGGGGCCGCAGGGCGCCCACGCCGGCGCGCAGTTCGACTTCCTGGCGGCCAACGTCGAGCAGGCCGACGGCCGTGCGCTGTTCAAGCCGTGGGTCGTGCGCGAGTTCGGCGGCGTGAAGGTCGCGTTCATCGGTGCGGTGCTGCGCGGCACGCCGGCGATCGTCACGCCGTCGGGCGTCGCGGGTGTGTCGTTTCGCGACGAGGCCGCAACGATCAACCGCCACGTCG
>CAYGZN010000394.1:0-3357 GCA_964354355.1 uncultured Burkholderiaceae bacterium
CGGTCGCCGAGGTGCGCATCGTCGAGGAACCGGTGACGGTGATCCTGTCCGAGAAGGGCTGGATCCGTGCGCGCCAGGGCCACGGCCACGACTGGTCGCAGTTCGGGTTCAAGGCCGGCGACGCGTTCTACGGCGCGTTCGAGGTGATGACGACCGACCAGGCGTACGCGATCGCGTCCAACGGTCGCGTCCACTCGGTGGCGGTCTCTGCGCTGCCGTCGGCGCGCGGCGACGGCGCGCCGATCACGAGCCTGGTGGACCTGGAGCCCGGGGCGCGCATCGAGCACGTGTTCTGCGCGCCCGCCGACGCGGGCGTGCTGGTGTCCACGCGCGCCGGCAACGGCTTCCTGTGCCAGGCGGCGGATCTGGCCAGCCGAAACCGGGCCGGCCGCCAGTTCGTGACGCTCGACGAAGGCGACGCGCCGCTACGTCCGGCGGTGTTCGTCCCCGGCCTGAGCACCGTGGTGTGCCTGGCCGGCAGCGCGGATCGCCCGCGGCTGCTCGCGTTCGGCCTGGACGAGGTCAAGGTGCTCCGCAACGGCGGGCGCGGCGTGATGCTGGCCGCACTGGACAAGGGCGACGCGCTGCTGCAGGCGGTGGTGTGCGGCCCGGCGGGCCTGGTGCTGGAGGGGGCCGGTCGCGGCGGCAAGCCGATGTCGCGTTCGCTGACGATGCGCGAGATCGACGCGTACCGCGTGGCGAGGGCACGCAAGGGCAAGCTGCTCGAGCCGCGCTGGAAGGCCCCCCGGCTGTCGGTGCCGCGAGCGGGCTGAGCGCGTGCGTCGTCCCCTGCGCCGCCGGCCGTCGGCGCTGGCTGCGATGCTGGCTGCCGCCGCCGGCCTCGCCACATTGCTGGGCGCGTGCAGCAACGTGAACCCGTACTACGATCCGGCGCGACCCCACCACCGGCCCGACGGTTTCACCAACGTCCACGGCCCGGCCGGCGGCAGGCCTTTCTCGCAGTTCCTGCGCTGGCAGCTCGAGCGCACCCGCGAGGGCCTGCCCCAGCCGCCCTCGCAGCACGTGCCGGGCTACGACGGCTTTCCGGTCGTGCGACCGGACCTGGCGCTGCTGCACGCCAATCACCGCGGGCCGCGCGTGACGGTCACGTGGATCGGCCACGCGACGCTGTACGTGCAGATGGGCGGGCGCAACCTGCTGTTCGACGCGAACTTCTCGCAGCGGGCCTCGCCCGTGTCGTTCGCGGGCCCGCAGCGGCGGGTGCCGCTGCCGGTCACGCTGGCCGAGCTGCCGCCGGTCGACGTGGTGCTCACCTCGCACAACCACTACGACCACCTCGACGAGCCCACCGTGCGGCAGCTGATCGCGCAGCGTGGCGGGCAGCCGCTGTTCGTCGCGCCGCTGGGCATGGACCTGTGGCTGCGCGCGGTCGGCGCGACGCGCGTCGAGCGCTTCGACTGGTGGGACCGGCACACGCTGCTCGGGCTGGAGATCACGATGACGCCGGTGCAGCACTGGAGCGCCCGCTCGCTGAACGACCGCAACGCCACGCTGTGGGGCGGCTGGGCGGTCCGCGCCGACGGCTTCTCGTTCTGGTTTTCGGGCGACTGCGGGTACTCGCAGGACTTTCGCGACATCGGCGAGCGATTCGGCGGGTTCGACCTGGCGGCGCTGGCCGTCGGCGGCTACGAGCCGCGCTGGTTCATGCAGGACCAGCACATCAATCCGCTCGAGTCGGTGCAGGCGTTCCTGGATCTGCGTGCGAAGCAGGCGGTCGGCGTGCACTGGGGCACCTTCGAGCTCACCGACGAACCGCTCGATGCCCCGATCGGCGAGTTGCCACGCGCGCTCGATGCGCTCGGCGTGGCGCACGACCGGTTCGTGCTGTACCGCCACGGCGAGACGCGCACGTATCGATGAGGCGCGCACGTATCGGTGAGGCGGGGCCGGACTAGGGCAGGCGCAGGTGGCCTTCGACGCAGACGACCGCCATTCCGCCGACCTCGATGCGGTCGGCCGAGTATTCCACCGACACGAAGCCGTCGCGCCCCACGCAGCGACCCTGCCGCGCGACGTACGACCCCCGATGCCCGTGCGCGGCGCGCTGGACCGCCACGCAGGCGTTGCCGCTTCCGCACACGGGGTCTTCGGCGACCCCGGCCGCAGGCGCCAGCGATCGCACCTCGATCTGTCCCTGCGCATCGCCGGTGTGCCGGCCGTAGACGGTGACGCCGGTCGCCCGCAGCCTGCGGCTGATGGATTCGAGCGCGGCCATGTCGGGGCGCAGCGCGAGCACGCACGCGGCGTCCGACAACTCGGCCGTCAGCCAGACCGGGCCCAGGTCGATTGCCTCGAAGGCGGGTGGCGGCGCATCGCCCAGGCCGAGGGCCTGCGCAATCGCGATCCGGTCGTCCGCCGCGAGCACGGCGCGCGTCGCGGCCGGCACCTCGAAGAACAGCCTTGCGTCGGTCGCGTCGACCCGCAGCGCCACCCGGCCTGCCGCGCACTGCTGCACCAGCCGACCGTCCCGGGGCCGGATGCGCCCGGCATTCAACAGAGCCTTCGCAGTGCCCAGCGTGGGGTGGCCGGCAAACGGCAGCTCGCGCTCGGGCGTGAAGATCCGCAGCCGGTAATCGGCGCCCGCGTCGGTCGCGGGCAGCACGAAGGTCGTCTCGGACAGGTTGGTCCAGCGCGCGATGCGCATCATCGCGGCGTCGTCGAGGTGCCCGGCTTCGAGGACCACCGCGACCGGATTGCCCAGGAACGCGCGGTCGGTGAACACGTCGACCACCGCGAAGGGCACCTGGGCGGGTGATGGCGGGCTCATGGCTGTCGTGCCCGGATCGCGTAGGACGCTTCGCTCGCGGCGATCAGCCCGGCGTCGTCGAAGACCAGCCGCTCCGTCACCAGCCGTTGACGATGGCCCCGATAGACGAGGGTCAGCGACTCGGGGCCGAGGGTCGCGCCCATCGGCTCGAAATGCAGTTCCGGCACGTTGGCCAGCGCCTGCTCGACGTACCGGCGCAGCACGTCGCGGCCGCGAAGCACCTGCTCCGGGGTGCCGCGAACCACTGGCAGCATCGGCGAGCAGAAGCGCACGTCGGGCGCGTACAGCGCCGCGATGGCCTGCGGCTGGCGATCGTTCCAGATGGCCAGCCAGCGGTCGGCAAACGCCGCTGCGGCGTGCGCCGAGGACATCGGATGATCGGCGCCGGGCGGTGGACGCGGCGCGCTGGCGGCCGTGCAGGCGGCGGGCTCGCCGTGCGCCGGCCCCCAGAACACGACCCACGTGCAGAAATCGGGGCTGCAGTCGGTGAAACGGTGGGTTGCGCCGGCGTCCACGTAGAGCGCGCTGCCCGCGGCGACGTCCTGCATGCGGCCGTCGACCTCGAACCG
>CAYGZN010000395.1:0-3350 GCA_964354355.1 uncultured Burkholderiaceae bacterium
GCGCCGGCGGCCATCGAACGCCTCCGCGTTGAACAGCGCCGCATCGGCGCGCGCCGGGCCCAGGATGCGCGCCAGCGCCTGCGCGACGGCCGCGACCGGCGGCGCCGCTCGTGTGCCGCCGACTGCGGCGGTCCCCGCGGACGCGTCCGCGAGCGGCGCCCCGGCCCGCTGCCACACCGACACGGCGACGAACACCGCGGCATTCGCCAGCAGGCTCCAGACCGTTCCGTGCACGACCGGATCGAGCCCCGTCAGACCGAACAGTGCGTGGGGCCGCAACCACCCGATCTGCCAGGGCCCTGCCTCGAGCAGACTCGGGGGAACCCAGCCGGCGGTCGCGAACGTGGGCAGGAACAGGCACCAGACCCACAGCGCCGTGCCCGACGCGATGCCCGCCAGCGCGCCGTCGCGCGTGCCCTGGCCCCACCACAGTGCGCCGAAGAAGGCCGGCGCGAACTGCGCCACGGCCGCAAACGAGATCAATCCGATCGAAACCAGCGGATACGCTTCGCCCGCGAGCCGGTAGTAGCCGTAGCCCAGCAGCAGCACCGCGGCGATCGACGCCCGCCGGATCCGCAGCAGCAGCCGCGACAGGTTGCGCGGCCCGGTCCGCGCCGCGCGGCCCGGTGTCTTCGATCGCCGCGCGATCAGCCACGGCAGCACCAGGTCGTTGCTGACCATCGTCGACAGCGCAACGGTCTCGACGATGATCATGCCGGTCGGCGCCGACAGCCCGCCCAGGAACGCCACCACGGCCAGCCACGCGTTGCCCTGCGACAGCGGCAGCGCCAGCACCCACGCGTCGGCGTCGATGCCCGCGGGCTTCAGCGTCATCGCCCCCGCCAGCGCGATCGGCAGCACGAACACGTTGATCGCCAGCAGGTACAGCGGCAGCGCCCAGCTCGCGTGGTGAACGTGCTCGGGCCGCGTGTTCTCGACGACCGCCACCTGGAACTGCCGGGGCAGCAGCAGGAATGCGAGGCCCGACAGCAGCGTCAGCCAGAACCAGTCGGTCATGCTGATCAGGCCCGATGCAAAGGGCTCGAACAGCCCGGCCAGCGCCGGCTGCGCGTGGGCGCGCTCGAACAGGTCCGTCCAGCCGTCGTACAGGACCCAAACCGTGAAGACACCCACCGCGACGAACGCCGCGAGCTTGAACAGCGACTCGAACGCGACGGCCACCACCACGCCCTCGTGGCGCTCGCTGGCGTCGAGTTGCCGTGCACCGAACAGGATCGCGAACGCACCCAGCAGCAGTGCCACCAGCAGCGCGATGCTCTCGACCTGGACGTCGGCGCCGCCGCGACCCGGCCCGAGCGTGAGCGCGGCGAAGCTGCCGGCGACGGCCTTCAGCTGCAGCGCGATGTACGGCACCACGCCGATCACCGCCACCAGCGTCACCAGCGCCGCCAGCGAGCGGCTGCGCCCGTAGCTCGAGGAGATGAAGTCGGCGATCGACGTGATGTGGCGCTCCTTGCTGATGCGCACGATCCGGCTCATCAGCAGCGGAAACAGCAGCGCCGCCAGCGTCGGCCCCAGGTAGACTGGCAGGAAGCCGATCCCGTCGCGCGAGGCGCGTCCGACGCTGCCGTAGAAGGTCCACGACGTCGCGTACACCGCGATCGACAGTGCGTACAGCCAGGGACCCAGCGCGGGCGAGGACAGCAGGCCGCGTCCGGCGGCTCCGCGGCGGTCGGCGGCCCAGGCGATCACGAACAGCACCGCGAGGTAGGCCAGCGCGATCGCGATGACCGCGAACCCGGGCAGGGTCATCGGTCGCCGCCGAGCAGCGCGGCCAGCACCACGATCGCCAGCCAGGCCCCGAACAGGTACAGGTAGAGCACGGGCTGCGCGGCGCCGTGGGCCGCGCGCTCGACGACCTGCAGCAGCGGCCAGCCCAGCAGCAGGCAGCCACTTGCGAACGCCAGCAGGATGCGTTGCGGCTTCATGCCCTCCCCCCAAGGCGAAAAACCCCGGGGGGCGCTCGCGCGCCGCCCGGGGCAGGCCGGCCGCGCCAGGCCTCAGTGCGCCTGCGCGCCGGCCCTGCCCAGACCGGTGTTCGAGCGAACGAACACCTCTTCCCACATGTCCTCGGCCCGGCGGTCACGATACAGCAGCGAGCCCAGGAACACCGCGAGGAAGCCCAGCGGAATCGAGATCAGGCCGGGGTTGCGCAGGTCGAACGCCGGTTTCTCGAGCCCGACCAGCGACGTCTCCTGGCCCTTGAACAGCTCCAGGTCGGCCCGGGCCTTCTTGACGTTGGCGTCGAGCGCGCCGATGCCCTTGCGCAGCTTCAGACGGCCCGCCTCGTCGGTCGCTGCGGCCAGGTCGGCCGTGAGCTTCGCGCGCAGCGCGGACTCGCCGTCGAGCACCTTCTGGGCAGACGCCTTGATCGCCTTCGGATAGGTCATGTTCGGCGAGACCATCACCAGCGCGATCGCGGCCAGCGTGCCCACGACCAGGCCCGCAACCACACCGCCCGTGTTGCACTTCTTCCAGTACAGCGTCAGCAGGATCACCGGCAGGTTCGCCGAGGCGGCCACGGCGAACGCCAGCGCCACGAGGTGCGCGACGTTCTGGCCCTTGGCGAGGATGCCGATGGCGATCGCCATCGCCCCCACGATCACCGAGCAGATGCGCGCGGCGCGGACTTCCTGCTCCGACGTCGCGTGGTCGCCCTTGATGACCCCGACCCAGATGTCGTGCGACATCGCCGAGGCCGCCGCCAGCACGAGACCGGCCACGACCGCCACGATGGTGGCGAACGCCACCGCCGCCACGAACGCCAGCATCAGGTTGCCCAGCAGCGACTCCCTGCCGCCGCCGAGGAACTGTGCGAGCAGCGGCGCGGCCATGTTGCCGCCCTTGTCGATCTCGGTGATGGCCGCCGGCCCGACGTTGATCGCGGCGCCCGTGCCCAGGAACAGCGTCAGCACGTAGAAGCCGCCGATGATCGCCATGGCCCAGATCACCGACGTGCGCGCGGCCTGGGCCGTCGGCACGGTGAAGAAGCGCATCAGGATGTGCGGCAGCCCCGCCGTGCCCAGCACCAGCGCCATGCCCAGCGAGATCTGGTCGATCGGGTTCTTGAAGTACAACCCCGGCTCCAGGAAGCGCTGGCCGAGCTCGAGCGCCGACATCTGCTTGGCGGGATCGCCCAGCAGCGCCGCCACCTGGGCCTGCACCTTCGGGTCGCGCACGACCGTGTCCAGGTAGCCGCCGAACGAGAAGCCGTACTGGCCCCAGACCAGCACCACCATCACGACCGACGCGATCACCAGCAGCACCGCCTTGATGATCTGCACGTAGGTGGTCGCCACCATGCCGCCGAACAGCACGTAGGCCATCAT
>CAYGZN010000396.1:0-3349 GCA_964354355.1 uncultured Burkholderiaceae bacterium
GGCCTCCGAGATCGGCGTGTCGATCACGCGCTGCGCCCCGAACGCCTCGAGCAGCCCGCGGTACTGCCCGAAGATGCCGCCCCGTCCGAGGTCCTCGCCCAGCGCCACGACCCGCGGGTCGGCCCGCATCGCGTGCGCGAGCGCGTCGCACGCGGCCTGTGCGTAGCTGATCACGACTGCCACCTGCCCGCGCCCGTGTCCTGCACGTCCGCGAACGCGGCCGAGCGATCGGGCCACGGCGCCTCGCGCGCCGCGTCGATCGCGGCCTGCACTTCGGCACGCGCGTCGGCCATCACGGCGTCCACGTCCGACGCCGACGCCCCGCGCGCGAGCAGCCGGCCGCGTGCCAACGCCACCGGGTCGTCCTGCATCGCACGGGCCAGCTCCGCCGGATCGCGATACGCGGCCGGGTCGACCGACACGTGGCCCTTGAACCGGTACGTCCGTGCGTGCAGCAGCCGCGGCCCGAGGCCGGCGCGCACCTGCGCGACGAGCCGCCCGGCCACCGCGTGCACGGCCTCGACGTCCATGCCGTCGACGACCTCGGCGACCACGCCGTAACCGGCCGCCCGCGCCGCTGCGCCGTCGCCGGCCGACATCTCGCCGGTCTTCGTGGTCGCCGACCACTGGTTGTCCTCGCACACGAACAGCAGCGGCAGCGCGAACGCGGCGGCCCAGTTCAGGCTCTCGGCGAACGGGCCGCGGTTGATTGCGCCGTCGCCGAAGAAGCTGACCGCGATCGCGTCGACGCCGCGGATGCGGATCGACTGCGCCGCACCGACGGCGATCGGAATGCCGGCAGCAACCACGCCGTTGGCCCCCAGCATGCCGACCGAGAAGTCGGCGATGTGCATCGAGCCGCCCTTGCCGCCGCAGTAGCCGCCCGCGCGGCCGAACAGCTCGAGCATCATCCGGCGCAGGTCGGCGCCCTTGGCCAGCGTGTGGCCGTGGCCGCGGTGGGTCGAGGTCAGGTAGTCGGCCGCGCCCAGGTGCGCGCACACGCCCGCGGCCACCGCCTCCTGGCCCGTCGACAGGTGCAGCGGGCCGCGCACCAGCGCCGTGCCGGTGCCCGCCTGGCCGAAGGCCGCCACGCCGCCGCGGCTGGCCTCCTCGGCCGCGTCCTCGAAGGCCCGGATCCGGCACATCGTGCGGTACAGCGCCCTCAGCGGCGGCGCATCCGCTGCGCGCCGGTCGTTCGTCGGATCGTCGTTGTCCATCGGTCGCATTCTACGGGCGCGACACGACGCCTCCGTCGCGGCGTGGCAGACTTCCGGAATGAACGCCGGCGTCTACGTCGTCTCCCCGTCCGGCGCGGTGCAGGACCCACCGCGCCTGCGCCGCGCCGCGTCGCACCTGCGCCAGGCGGGCTTCGACGTCACGTTCGACCCGGCGGCGTTCCGGCGCTCCCAGCGCTTTGCCGGCACCGATGCGCAGCGCCTCGCCGCGCTCGAGCGCGCCGCCGCACACGACGCGAAGATCGTGATGATCACGCGCGGCGGCTATGGGCTGACGCGCCTGCTCGATGCACTGGACTGGCGCCGGCTCGCGCGCGCGGACAAGCACTGGGTCGGCGTGTCGGACTTCACGGCGTTCCAGCTGGCGATGCTGGCCAGGGCGGGCGCCGTCACGTGGGCCGGCCCGGCGCTGGTGGACTTCGGCGCCGAGCGCTTCGAGGACGTCGACGAGGTCACGCTGGGCAGCTTCTGCGAAGCGATGTCCGGCGAGCTGGAGCTGCTGGGCTTTCGCTACGGGGGCCCGGCCGGGGTCGAAGCCCGCGGCACGCTGTGGGGCGGCAACCTGACGGTGCTGTGCTCGCTGCTGGGCACGCCGTGGTTTCCGAAGGTCAAGGGCGGCATCCTGTTCGTCGAGGACGTCAACGAGCACCCGTATCGCATCGAGCGCATGCTCGCGCAGCTGCTGCACGCCGGCGTGCTCGATGCGCAGCGCGCGGTGCTCGTCGGGCAGGTCAGCCGCTACCGCCTGGCCGAGCACGACCGCGGCTTCGATCTGCCGGTCGTGCTGAAGTGGCTGCGCGCACGCACGCGCACTCCCATCCTGACCGGCCTGCCGTACGGCCACGAGATGCCGTGCGTGACGCTGCCGCACGGCGCGCGCGTCGGCCTGGCCACCGAGGGCCGCACCTGCTGGCTGCAGCTGCCGCACTCGCACGCTCACGCACCCCGCCGCCCGTCCGCGCGCCGCGACTGAGCCATGATCGCGGGGCTGCTGCAGATCCTCGTGTTCCAGGGCGTGGGCGAGCTGCTGTCGCGCTTCGTGCTGCCGGCCGTTCCCGGCCCCGTGCTCGGACTGGTGGCGCTGCTGGTCTGGCTGGCCTGGCGCGGGGGCGTCGGCGCCGACCTGGACGGCGTGGCCGCCGCGTTCAGCCGCCACCTCGGCGTGCTGTTCGTGCCCGCCGCTGTCGGCGTCGTGATGTTCCTGCCGCAGCTGCGCGAGCAGGCGTGGGCGATCGGGCTGTCGCTGCTGGCGAGCGCCGTGGCGACGATCGCGGTTTCGGCGCTGCTGCTGAAGTGGCTGGGCGTACCGGACCGGCCCGAGTGAGCGCCGCGCTGCCGCCGATCCACGAGATCTGGGTCTACCTGTCGGGCAGCCCGCTGCTGGCGCTGACCTTGACGCTGGCCGCGTGGCAGCTGGGCATCACGCTGTACGAGCGTGCCGGCCGCCACCCGCTGGCCAACCCGGTGGCGATCGCGGTCACGCTGATCGCGGTCACGATCCTGGCCATCGACATGCCGTACGCGCGCTACTTCGAGGGCGCGCAGTTCGTGCACTTCCTGCTGGGAACGGCCACCGTGTCGCTGGCGGTGCCGATCTACAAGGGGCTGGCCGGACTGAAGGGACGGATCGTGCCGCTTGCTGCCGCGCTGCTGGGCGGCGGCGCCACGTCGATCGCATCGGCGCTTGCGCTGGCCCATTGGCTCGGCGTCGACCCGTCGGTGCAGCGGTCGCTGTGGGCCAAGTCGGTGACCGCGCCGATCGCGATGGGCGTGGCCGAGCGCATCGGCGCCTCGCCGACGCTGACGGCGGTGTTCGCGGTGGTCACGGGCGTGCTGGGTGCTGCGCTCGGGCGCTTCGTGCTCGACGCCGTCGGCTCACGCGAGCGGTGGCAGCGGGGCTTTGCGATCGGCATCGCCGCGCACGGCATCGGCACGTCGCGCGCGTTCAGCGTGCACCCCGAAGCCGGCGCGTATTCCAGCCTTGCGATGGGGCTGCACGGCGTGCTCGGGGCGGTGCTGATCCCGCTGGCGGCCGCACGCTTCTGAGCGCGGGCGCACCGCTACGCCGACTGCCCGGCCTCCTGAGGAGCCTGCCGTCCCGGCGGCGGATCATC
>CAYGZN010000397.1:0-3346 GCA_964354355.1 uncultured Burkholderiaceae bacterium
CCTTGATCCAGTTGCCGGTTGCATTCTGCGCCGGCAGCAGCGCGAATGCGGCGCCGGTGCCCGCACCGAGCCCGGCCACGCGGCCCCGGTACTCGATGCGCCGGCCGTACAGGTCCGCCGTCACCTCGACGGCCTGGCCGACCCGCACGTCGCGCAGCTGCACCTCCTTGAAGTTGGCCTCGATCCAGACCTTCTCGAGCGGCACGACCGCCATCAGCGGCGCGCCCGCCTGCACGCGCTGGCCCACCTGGACGTTGCGCCGCGCGACGGTGCCGGACACCGGTGCCGCCAGCTCCGTGCGCCGCAGCGCCTGCAGCGCATCGCGCACCTGTGCGGCAGCCTGCAGCACGCTCGGGTGCTGTCCCACGTCGATGCCCTGCGTTCTCACGAGGTTGGCCTGCAGGTCCTCGCGTGCCGCCGCAACCGCGGCACGCGACGTGGCCAGTGCCGTGGTGGCGCGGTCGATCGCTGCACGGGCGTGGGCGATCTCTTCGTCGCTGACGGCGCCGCTGCCCAGCAGGCTGCGGCGCCGGTCGTGGTCGGCCTGCGCGCGCTCGATCTCGAGCCGCGCGGTCGCGATCTCGCTGTCGCGCAACGCGATCTGCGCGCGCAGCGACGCGTTGTTCGCGTACACCGCAGCCACCTCGCGAACGCGCTGCGCCAGCGACGCCTGCGCCTGCTCGAGGGCGATCGCGGCGTCGGTTGCGTCGAGCCGCACCAGCACCTGGCCGGCGCGCACCCGATCGGTGTCGTCCGCAAGCACCGCGGTCACGGTGCCGGCGAGCTGCGGCGTGATCTGCACGACGGGTCCGTGAACGTAAGCGTTGTCGGTGCTTTCGTAGTGCCGTGCGTAGGTCTGCCAGTACCACCCGGCTGCGAGCGCGGCCACCAGGCAAACGGCCAGCACGACGAGCAGGCCCAAGCGCCTGCGCCCGGCGCGCGTGCGCGCCGGTGTGGCCGCGGCGTCGGTCGGCGTGCTCATCGCGTGGACCCGGGATCAGGCGGCAGCTCGCCGCGGAATCCGCCACCGAGCGCGCGGGTCAGCTCGACGTGCGCGCGGGCCTCGCGGGCCGCGGCGTCGATCGCCGACTGCTGCTGGCCGAGCCACGTGGCCTCGACCGACAGCACCGTCAGATAGCCGCTCAGGCCGGCGCGAAAGCGCCCCAGCGCCATCGCATGGGCCTGGCTGCTCGCCTGCAGTGCGCGCCCCAGCTCGTCGCGCTGCACCGCGAGCGAGCGCAGCGACGCGATCTGGTCTGCGGCCTCGCGGGCAGCGTCGGTGAGCGTCGCGTTGTACTGGCCGATGGCCTCGTCGAGGTCGGCGCCTGCGCCCTGCAGCTGTGCCCGCAGTCGCTCGCCGTCGAAAAGGGGCAGTCGAATGGCCGGCCCGATTGCGTAGACGAGGCTGCCCGACGAGAACAGCTTCGCGAATCCCAGTGACGAGAAACCGGCGAAGCCCACCAGGTTCACGTTGGGGTAGAACAGCGCACGGGTGGCGTCGCGGTCGCGCGCGGCGGCCTCGACGCGCCAGCGCGCGGCCACGAGGTCGGCACGCCGCCCCAGCAGGTCCGCGGGGATCACCGGCGGCAGCGCCTGCGGGCCGGGCCCCGGCAACGTCGCGCGCAGCCCGGCCAGCGCGTGTGCCGGCTGCGCCGTCAGTGCCGCCAGCGCGTGACGGCTCAGTGCCACCTGCTCGTCGTAGGACTCGATCTGCTGGCGGGTCTGCGCGGTGATCGCCAGCGCCTGCTGCCGCTCGAGGTCGCTGTCCAGGCCGGCGCGGGCCCGGCGCGTGAGCAGTTCCTCGACCTGCTCGCGCTGGGCCAGCAGCCGCACCGCCAGGTCGCGCTGCGACTGGTGACGGGCCAGCTGGAAGTACTGCAGCGCCACCTGCGCGGCCAGCAGATTGCGCGCGGCGAAGACTTCGGCCTCGGCCGCCCGCGAACGACCGATCGTCGCCTGCAGCGCCGCACTGTTGCGCCCGAAGAAGTCGAGCTCCCAGTTGAAGGTGGTCACTGCGCTGTTCTGCGTGACCACCTGCCCGGCCAGCAGCAGGGGCGCCGAGCCGGTCTGCGAGTAGCGCTGCGTGATGGAATCGACCAGCAGTCCCACCCGCGGCGTCGACGCCGACCCGGCCAGAGCCTGCGCGCCGTACGCGCCGTCGAGCCGCGCCTGCGCGACCTGCAGCGACGGGTGGTCGGACAGCGCGCGCCCGACCAGTGCGTCGAGCGACGGGTCGGCGAAACCGCGCCACCAGTCGTCCGCCGGCCAGCGCGCGTCGGACAGTGCACCTTCGGACATCCCCAGCGACGCGGGCGCCGTCAGCGTGGCGCGGTTGCCGAGCCCGCCGGTGTCGGCACACGCGGCCAGGCCCAGCGGCAGCGCCAGCGGCAATGTCAGCCGAAGCGTGAGCCGCAGCGCCCGTCGCAGCGCGGGCCACCATCGGCGCCACGGTGCCCGACGCAGCCCGCCGAAGCCGCCGGGCCCCCCCGGGCAGCGGGGCCGCTGCAGCGCACTCGCGTGCAGCCTCATCGCCGCCTGGCGCGGGCCGTCGACTCGCCGCTGCCGTTGTCGAGCATCCTGCGCAACAGCGCCTTCAGGGTGTCGAACTCCTGACGCGAAAACGCCTGCAGGTGCAGGTTGTTGGCACGCGCGATCACACCGGGCACGACGGACACCGCCTGCCGGCCGCTGTCGGTGAGCGCCAGTCGCACCACGCGCCGGTCGACGCGGGAACGCGTGCGCCGCATCAGCCCCTTCGCCTGCAGCCGGTCGATCGTGCGGGTCACCGCGCCCGCGTTCACGCCCATCAGCTGAGACAGCTCGGCGGCGTTGTCGGCACGGCCCAGTCCGACCAGGAACAGCGGGCGCCACTGCGCGTCGGTCAGCCCGTGCAACGCCATCTGATCGTCGATGCAGCGCGTCAGCGAGTCGCGCAGCCGGTACACGAGGTAGCCGACGCTGTTGTCGAGCCGCCAGTTCCGCGCGGTGTAGAACGGCCGACGCCGGGGTGTCGCCACGAGGCTTGCCTGCGCATTGATTGCCTAGGCAACAGAATCGCCCCGTCGCACGAGCGATGTCAACCGCGGCGGTGCAATTCCCCGGCACGACGATTCCGGAAGTGGCGTGCCCGCCGCCTGCGGCGCGCTCGCATCGACTACCATCGGAGCCTCGCCAGGGAGGGTGCGATGCAAAGAACCGTGGACGTGGTGATCCGCAACGGCGAGGTCGTCGACGGCACCGGAGCGCCTCGCTATGCGGCCGACGTCGGCATCGACGCGGATCGCATCGTCGCCATCGTGCGGCGCAGCAACGGCGCGGCCCCGATGCCGCTGGCCGGGCGGCGCGA
>CAYGZN010000398.1:0-3345 GCA_964354355.1 uncultured Burkholderiaceae bacterium
CATCACCTACAAGATCCTCTACAACGACGCGGTGGCGATGACCGGCGGCCAGCCGGTCGACGGCACGCTGACCGTGCCGCAGATCGTGGCGCAGATGACGGCCGAGGGCGCCCGGAAGGTCGTGATCGTCACCGACGAGCCCGACAAGTACGACGACCTGAAGACGACGCCGACGATGGCCGGGGTCGAAGTGCATCACCGCGACCACCTCGACTGGGTCCAGCGCCAGCTGCGCGAGGTGCCGGGGTGCACGGTGCTGATCTACGACCAGACCTGTGCCAGCGAGAAACGCCGCCGCCGCAAGAAGGTCGTCGACGGCAAGCCGGGGTTTCCCGACCCGCCGAAGCGGGTGGTCATCAACGAGGGGGTGTGCGAAGGCTGCGGCGACTGCAGCGTGCAGTCCTCGTGCGTGTCGGTCGAACCCGTCGAGACGGAGTTCGGCCGCAAGCGGCGCATCAACCAGTCCAGCTGCAACAAGGACTACTCGTGCCTGAAGGGCTTTTGCCCGAGCTTCGTCACGGTCGAGGGCGGCGCGCTGCGCAAGGGGCGCGCGCCGGGGGCCGCGGTCGTCGCTGCGCCTGGCGAGGCCGCGGGCAATGCGGCGGGCAATGCGGCGGGCAATGCGGCGGGCAATGCGGCGGGCGAACGGGCCGCCGAGGCGGCCTCGGTGGCGGCCGGGCTGCCCGAGCCGCAGCGCGTGTCGCTCGGCGATTCGGGCGACTCGATCTACGGCATTTTGGTGACCGGGGTCGGGGGAACCGGCGTCGTGACGATCGGGCAGCTGATCGGCATGGCGTCGCACCTCGAGGGCAAGGGCATCTCGGTGCTGGACATGGCGGGCCTCGCGCAGAAGGGCGGCGCGGTGTTCTCGCACGTGCAGATCGCGCCCCGGCCCGAGGACCTGTTCGCGACCCGTATCGCCACGGGCGAGGCGGACCTGCTGATCGGCTGCGACCTGGTCGTGTCCGCCGGCAACGAGGCGCTGTCCAAGATGCGCACCAGCGTCACGCGTGCCGTGATCAACGGCAACGTGTCGCCCACGTCCGACTTCCTGCGCGATCCCGACTGGAGCCTGCCGGCCGACGCCCTCAAGCGCAACGTGCTCGATGCCGCAGGCGAGCAGGACATCGACTTCGTCGACGCGAGCGACCTGGCCACCGCGCTGCTGGGCGACGGCTTGTACACCAATCCGCTGCTGCTGGGCTACGCGTGGCAGAAGGGCTGGATCCCGCTGACCCGCGAGGCGCTGGAGCGGGCGATCGAACTGAACGGCGTGTCGGTCGACACGAACCTGCTGGCCTTCGCGTGGGGCCGGCGGGTGGCGCACGACCCTCATTCGGCGGCGCGCCTGGCAGCGCCGACGCCGCAGGCCCAGGTCATCCAGTTCCGGCGGCCGGTGGGACAGGTCCGCTCCGCGGCTGACCTGGACGAGCTGATCGCCCGGCGGGTCGCGTTCCTGACCGGCTACCACAGCGCGGCGTGGGCAGAGCGCTATCGCACCGTCGTGCAGCGGGTCCGCCGCGCGGAGAGCGACCGCATCGGCGTCACCGGGCGCGCGCGCCTGACCGAGGCCGTCGCGCGCTACCTGTGCAAGCTGATGTCGTACAAGGACGAGTACGAGGTCGCCCGGCTGCACAGCGACCCGGCGTTCCTGGCGCGCATCGGCGAGCAGTTCGAAGGCGACTGGAAGCTCAGGTTCCACCTGGCGCCGCCGCTGCTGACGAAGGTCGACCCGCTCACGGGCAAGCCGGTCAAGCGCACCTACGGCCCGCGCATGATGACCGGGTTCCGGTTGCTGGCGCGGCTGAAGTTCCTGCGCGGCACGCCACTCGACCCGTTCGGACGGACCGACGAGCGGCGCACCGAGCGCGCATTGATCACCGAGTACGAGGCGCTCGTCGACGAGCTGCTGGCGCGGCTCGATCCTGCAAATCACGAACTCGCGGTGGAACTCGCGCGCATCCCCGAGACGATCCGCGGCTACGGGCACGTGAAGGAACGCCAGCTGCAGGAGGCGCGTGCGCGGTGGGCCGAGCTGCTCGTGAGTTACCGCGGCGGGGCAGTGCCCGGCGCGCAGCCGATTGTGCTTCGTGCCGGCGGGCACGCTCCGTCGTGAACCTGATCTCCGCGGCCGAGGCCGCCGGCCTGGTCCGCGACGGCTGGACGGTCGCCAGCGCCGGCTTCGTGGGCTGCGGGCACGCCGAGGCGGTGACCGCCGCGCTCGAGCGCCGCTTCGTGGCCGAGGGGGCGCCGCGCGACCTGACCCTCGTCTACTCCGCCGGGCAGGGTGACCGCGCCACGCGCGGCGTCAACCACTTCGGCCTGCCGGGCATGACCTCGTGCGTGGTCGGCGGCCACTGGCGCTCGGCGCCGCGGCTGTCCGACCTGGCGCTCGCCGAGCAGTGCGCCGCGTTCAACCTGCCGCAGGGGGTCATCACGCACCTGTACCGTTCGATTGCCGGCGGCAAGCCGGGGGTGATCACCCGCATCGGCCTGAACACCTTCGTGGACCCCCGGCTCGACGCCGGCGCGCTGAACCGCACCGCGCGCGAGGCGGTCCGCGACGGGCGCCGCGGCTACGTCGAGTCGCTGTCGCTGCGCGGCGAGCGCTGGCTGTTCTATCCGTCGTTCCCGGTGCACTGCGCGCTGATCCGGGGCACCACGGTGGACGCACGCGGCAACCTCAGCACCGAGCAGGAGGCATTCCACCACGAGCTGCTCGCGATCGCGCAGGCGGCCCGCAACAGCGGCGGCATCGTCATTGCGCAGGCGCGGCACGTGGTCGACCACCACGACGACCTGAACGCCATCCGGGTACCCGGCATCCTGATCGACCACGTCGTGCTGGCCGATCGCGACGACGAGCACATGATGACGTTCGCCGAGCAGTACAACCCCGCGTACCACACCCCGTGGCAAGGCATCGGGTCGACGCCCCACGTTGCCGGCGCCGGGGCGCTGGACGCGCGCAAGCTGATCCAGCGGCGTGCGCTGCTCGAGCTCGTGCGGCAGCGCCCGCGCGTGGTCAACCTCGGGGTCGGAATGCCGGCGGGCATCGGGGCCGTGGCCGACGAAGAGGGCGTCTCGGGCTTCACGCTGACCGTCGAGGCGGGCCCGATCGGCGGCACGCCGGCCGACGGCCTGTCGTTCGGCGCGTCGGCGTACCCCGAGGCCGTCGTCGACCATCCGGCCCAGTTCGACTTCTACGACGGTGGTGGCATCGACCTGGCGTTCCTGGGGCTCGCCGAGCTCGACGTCGCGGGCAACGTCAACGTCAGCCTGTTCGGCGAGGAGGGCCGCAAGGTGATCGCCGGGGTAGGGGGCTTCATCAACATCACGCAGAGC
>CAYGZN010000399.1:0-3343 GCA_964354355.1 uncultured Burkholderiaceae bacterium
CTGTCGGATCGCATCTGCACCGCGCTGCAGCTGATCCACTTCGCGCAGGACGTCGCGATCGACTGGTCCCGGGGACGGCTGTACCTGCCGCTGGCTGACCTGGCGCGCCACGGCGTCGGCGAGGCCGACATTGCGGCCGCCGCGCGCAACGCGGTCGCCGGGCCCGGGCTGCGCGCCTGCATCGCGGAACAGGCGCGGGCCGCCGCGCAGATGCTCGCCTCGGGGGCGCCGCTGGCGCGGCGCGTCCCGGGCCGGCTCGCCTGGGAGCTTCGCGCCATCGTCGCCGGCGCCACGCGCGTGCTGCGCCAGCTCGAGCGCGGCGGCCACGACCCGTTCGCGCGCCGTCCGCGCCTCACGCCGCTCGATGCGCCGCCGCTGCTGATGCACGTGCTGCGCCAGGCCGTCGCCCGATGACGCCGGACCAGTACTGCCAGGACAGGGCCGCGCGAAGCGGCTCGAGCTTCTACTACAGCTTCCTGTTCCTGCCGCCCGCGCGCCGGCGCGCGATCACCGCGCTGTACGCGTTCTGCCGCGAGGTCGACGACACCGTCGACGAGACGCGCGAGCCGGCGGTGGCGCGCGCCCGGCTGGACTGGTGGCGCACCGAGCTCGAACGGCTGTTCGCCGGGCAGCCCCAGCATCCGGTGACGCAAGCGCTGGCGCCCCACCTGCAGGACTTCGAGATCACGCGCGCGCAGCTGGTCGAGGTGATCGACGGCATGCAGATGGACCTCGAGCAGACGCGTTACCTCGACTTCGCGGGCCTGGCGCTGTACTGCCGGCGCGTGGCCGGCGTCGTGGGCGAGATGGCCAGCGGCATCTTCGGGCGCACCTGCGCGCAGACCCGCGCCTACGCCGATGCGCTCGGACTGGCCCTGCAGCTGACCAACATCATCCGAGACGTCGGCGAGGACGCGCGCCGCGGCCGCATCTACCTGCCGCTGGATGACCTGCAGCGGTTCGGCGTCACCCCCGCCGACATTCTCGCGTCGCGCCACACGCCGCAGTTCGACGCGCTGATGCGATTCCAGGCGGCACGCGCGCGCGCGCAGTACCGCACCGCCTACGCGCTTCTGCCCGAGGCCGACCGGCGCGCCCAGCGGCCGGGACTGATCATGGCGGCGATCTACGCGACGCTGCTGGCCGAGATCGAGCGCGACGGGTTCAGGGTGCTGGAGGGGCACACGTCGCTGACCCCGATCCGCAAGCTGCTGCTCGCGTGGCGCACCTGGGTGCGGGGACGCCCCCCCACCCTGCCCGCCGAGCCTTGAGCGCGACGCAACGACCGGCTGCGAACGCGGCGGGGGTTGCACCCGCGACGGCGGTTGCAGACGCCACGGCGGATGCAAGCGCGACGGCGGTTGCCAGCGCCGCGCCCGCGCACCGGGGCACCGGGCCTCGTCGCGCCGCGGTGATCGGTGCCGGCTGGGCCGGCCTGGCCGCAGCCGTCGAACTGACCGAGGCCGGGCGGTCGGTCGTGCTGTTCGACGCCGCACCGCAGCCCGGCGGACGCGCGCGGGCGCTGGAACTGACCGTCGGCGGACACCGCCTGCGCGTAGACAACGGGCAGCACCTGCTGATCGGCGCGTATCGCGACACGCTGGCACTGATCGCGCGCATCGGGGGCAATGCGTCCGCCTGCCTGCAGCGTGTACCGCTGCGGCTCGCGTCCACCGACGGCCTGCGGCTGACGGCGGCGCGCCTGCCCGCACCGTGGCACCTGGCCGGCGCGCTGCTGACCGCGCGCGGACTGCCATGGCCGCAGCGCTGGGCGATCGTGCGCGCGCTGGCCGGCCTGCGCGTGCGGGGATGGCAGCCCCCGGCCGGCATCGACACCGTCGCGCAGTGGCTGCACGCGACCGGCCAGCCGCAGGCGCTGGCCGACGCGCTGTGGGAGCCGTTGTGCGTCGGCGCACTGAACACGCCGCCGCAGTTTGCGTGCGCACGCACGTTCTGCCGCGTGCTGCGCGACAGCCTCGGGGGTGCGGCGGGGGACGCCGACTTCCTGCTGCCCACCGGCACGCTGTCCGAGGTGCTGCCGGACCCGGCGCTGGCCTGGCTGCGCGGGCACGGCGCCGACGTGCGCCTGCGCAGCGCGTGCCGGCGCCTGCAGCGCGCGAGGCACGGCAGCGGGTGGCGGGTCGAGGCCGACGGGCAAAGCATCCCGGTCGACGAGGTCGTGGTCGCGGTGCCGCCCGGCAACGCCGCGCGACTGCTGGAAGGCGTCGCGGCCCCGTCGAGCCTGGCGCCGCTGGACGCGTTCGCCTACGAGTCGATCGCCACGGTCTGGCTGGTCTGGGAATCGCCGGTGCAGCTGCCGCCGGTGATCATGCTGCGCGAACGCCCGGAGTCGGGGCAGCACGGACAGTGGCTATTCGATCGCGGACTGCACCCTGCCGCCGACGACGGGCCCGACGCCGCGGCGCGCCCGCGACTGCACGTCGCCGGCGTGGTCGTCAGCGCAAGCGGCCGGCGCAGTCGCCAGGCGCCGCAGGCGCTGGCCGATGCGATCGCCCGCCAGGTGGCCGCACAGATCGGCTGCGCCGCGCCGTCGGGTGCGCGCGCCGTCGTGGACCCGCGCGCGACCATCAGTTGCACCCCGCAGCGCCATCGCCCGGGCGTCGACGCGCTGGCGCTCGCGTGCGCCGCCCCCGGGCACCCATGCACCGACATCGCGCTGGCGGGTGACTACGTGTGGCACGATTACCCCGCCACGCTGGAGGCTGCGGTTCGCAGCGGAACGGCCGCGGCACGCTGGCTGCTGGCGCGCTGATTCGCGCTGATTCGCGCTGATTCGCGCTGATTCGCGCTGATTCGCGCTGATTCGGACTGATTCGCGCTGATTCGGGCTGGCGCGTCGGCGCGTCGGCGCGTCACCAGGCCGCCGACAGCGCCGCGTCGATCCGGTCGACGGGCACCACCTCCAGGCCCTCGAGCCGCTTCTTGGGCAGGTTGCCGCGCGGCGCGATGACGCGCGAGAAACCCAGCTTCGCGGCCTCGCGCAGCCGCTCCTGGCCGCGCGGCGACGGCCGGATCTCGCCGGCCAGACCGACCTCTCCGAACACCGCCAGGCCGCGCGGCAGCGGCCGGTCCTTCATCGACGACACCACCGACAGCAGCACCGCCAGGTCGGCTGCAGGCTCGCTGATCTTGACGCCACCGACCGCGTTGACGAACACGTCCTGGTCGAAGCACGCGATGCCTGCGTGCCGGTGCAGCACCGCAAGCAGCATGGCCAGCCGCGCCGTCTCCAGGCCGACCGACAGCCGGCGCGGGTTGGGCACGTGCGCGGTGTCGACCAGCGCCTGCACCTCGACGAGCAGCGGGCGGGACCCTTCCTGCG
>CAYGZN010000400.1:0-3341 GCA_964354355.1 uncultured Burkholderiaceae bacterium
AAGGGCCTCGCCGAGCGCAACCAGAAGTTCGCGCAGGCGACCAAGTAGGCCCCAATGAAACGTTCGCACAGGCGACCAGGTAGGCCCCGATGACGCGCCCGCCGTTCCCGGCCGAGGTCACGCTCCAGAACGCGGTGGCAGCGCTCGGGCCGGCCCGAGCGCACGCGGCAGGCGGTGCGGCGGACCTCTCGACGCTGGCCCGCTTCGACTCGGCCGCCGTGGCGGTGCTGGTCGAGCTGCGGCGCACGGCAGGCCCGGCGCTGGTGTTTCGCGGCGTGCCGCCGAACCTGCGCAAGCTGGCTGCGCTGTACGGCGTCGACGGCCTGCTGTTCGGGCCGGGCGCCTGACCCGGTCGGCCGCCCCGCCCCTGCCGCCCCGCCCCTGCCGCCCCTGCCGACCCCGCCATGCAGGCCGCCATCGACGTGTCATCGGTCGTCAAGCGCTACGGCGACTTCGAGGCGCTGCGCGGGGTGACGCTGGAGATCGGCCAGGGCGAGTTCTTCGGCCTGCTGGGGCCCAACGGTGCGGGCAAGACTTCGCTGATCTCGATCATCGCCGGGCTGAACCGGCCGACCGAGGGCCGGGTCCGCGTGATGGGCCACGACGTCGTCGCGGACTACCGGGCCGCGCGGCGCGCGCTGGGCGTGGTCCCGCAGGAGCTGGTGTTCGACCCGTTCTTCACGGTTCGCGAGTCGCTGCGCATCACCTCGGGCTACTACGGCATCCGGCGCAACGACCCGTGGATCGACGAGATCCTGGCCGCGCTGGACCTGGCCGACAAGGCCGACACCAACATGCGCGCGCTCTCGGGGGGCATGAAGCGTCGCGTGCTGGTCGCGCAGGCGCTAGTTCACCGTCCGCCGGTCATCGTGCTGGACGAGCCGACCGCGGGCGTCGACGTGCAGCTGCGCCAGACGCTGTGGCAGTTCGTGCGGCGCCTGAACCGCGACGGCCACACGATCGTGCTGACCACGCACTACCTGGAGGAGGCGCAGGAGCTGTGCCAGCGCATCGCGATGCTCAAGCAGGGAAGGATCGTTGCGCTGGACCGCACCGCGAACCTGCTGCGCCGGTTCGCCGGCGGCACGCTGTCGCTGCGGGTCAGCGGCGCGCCCGTGCCGGCCGCACTGGCGCCGAGCCTGGTCGGCGAGCCCGATCCCGACGGGCGGCTGCGGCTGCGCGTCGAGGATTTCGACGAGGTCGAGCCGCTGCTGGCGGCGCTGCGCGAGTCGGGTGCGCACATCGAGGAGATGGAGCTGTCGCACACCGACCTGGAGGACGTGTTCGTGCGGATCATGGCGCAGCAGCGGTGAGCAGGGGCCGGCCGTGAGCGGTTTTCGCACGCTGCTCTACAAGGAAACGCTGCGGTTCTGGAAGGTCAGCGTGCAGACCGTCGCCGCGCCGGTGCTCACGGCGATGCTGTACCTGCTGGTGTTCTCGCAGGCCCTGGCCGGCCACGTGCAGGCCTACCCGGGCGTGTCGTACGTGGCCTTCCTCGTGCCGGGCCTGGTGATGATGTCGGTGCTGCAGAACGCGTTCGCGAACGCCTCGTCTTCGCTGATCCAGTCCAAGGTCACCGGCAACATCGTCTTCGTGCTGCTGCCGCCGCTGTCGCCGCTGGAGATCTACGGCGCCTACGTGCTGGCGTCGATCGCGCGCGGCCTGATGGTCGGGGCCGGCGTGTTTGCGGCCACCGCGTGGTTCGTGCCGCCGACGTTCGCCGCGCCTGTCTGGATCCTCGTCTTCGCGGTCCTGGGCAGCGCGATTCTCGGTACAATGGGTCTGATTGGTGGCATCTGGGCCGAGAAGTTCGACCAGATCGCCATGTTCCAGAATTTCCTGATCATGCCGGCCACGTTCCTGGCGGGCGTGTTCTATTCGGTGCACTCGCTGCCCGCGTTCTGGCAGGCGGTCTCGCACCTGAACCCTTTCTTCTACATGGTCGATGGTTTCCGCTACGGCTTCTTCGGGCAGTCCGACGTCG
This sequence comes from uncultured Burkholderiaceae bacterium, assembly GCA_964354355.1. Classification (GTDB taxonomy): domain Bacteria; phylum Pseudomonadota; class Gammaproteobacteria; order Burkholderiales; family Burkholderiaceae_E; genus CAYGZN01. The sequence continues at coordinate 1,985 of CAYGZN010000400.1, forward strand.
CGCCGCTGGTCAGCCTCGCGGTCGTGTGCGCGACGCTGGCCGTCGCGCTCGGCGTGGCGCTGCAGCTGCTTCGCAGCGGATACCGGCTGCGGCACTGAATCATGACGACACCCGAGAACATCCGGCGCTACCTCGCCGAGGGGCTCGCCTGCGAGCACCTGCAGGTCGAAGGCGACGGACGCCACTTCCAGGCCACGATCGTGTCGGCGGCGTTCGCCGGCAAACGGCCCGTGCAGCGCCACCAGATGGTGTACGCGGTGCTCGGCGACCGCATGCGCGAGGAGATCCACGCGCTGTCGATGACCACGCTGACGCCCGACGAATGGGCCGCCGCCAGGGGCTGACCGGGCCGTGGACAAGCTGCTGATCCACGGGGGGCGCCGCCTGCACGGCGAGGTCCGCGTCTCGGGCGCCAAGAACGCGGCCCTGCCGATCCTGTGCGCCGGGCTGCTGGTGCCCGGCGTGATCGAGCTGGACAACGTGCCGCAGCTGCAGGACGTGACCACCACGCTGCGGCTGCTGTCGCGAATGGGGGCCCGGGCCGAGCGGGTCGGCGACCGGGTGGCGCTCGACGCCACGTCGGTGACGCACCTCGAGGCGGCCTACGACCTGGTCAAGACGATGCGCGCGTCGATCCTGGTCCTGGGGCCGCTGGTGGCGCGCTTCGGCGAGGCCCGCGTGTCGCTGCCGGGCGGCTGCGCGATCGGCCAGCGTCCGGTCGACCAGCACATCAAGGGGCTGCAGGCGCTCGGTGCCCAGATCGAGATCGCCCACGGCGACGTGGTGGCGCGCGCCAGCCGCCTGCGCGGCACGCGCATCGTGACCGACCTGGTGACGGTGACCGGCACCGAGAACCTGATGATGGCCGCGACGCTGGCCGACGGCGAGACCGTGATCGAGAACGCCGCCCGCGAGCCCGAGGTGGTCGACCTCGCGCTGGCGCTCAACGCGTGGGGCGCGCGCATCGAGGGCGCCGGCACCGACCGCATCGTGGTCCACGGCGTGCGTGCGCTGCACGGCGGCGCGCACCGGGTGATGCCCGACCGGATCGAGGCCGGGACGTTCCTGTGTGCGGTGGCTGCGACCGGCGGCGACCTGATGCTCACGCGCGCCGCGCCCGCGGTGCTCGACGCGACGCTCGACAAGCTGCGCGAGGCCGGGCTGCGCATCGAGGTCGGCCGCGACTGGGTGCGCGCAACGATGGCCGGGCGGCCGCGGGCCGTCAACGTGCGCACCGCGCCGTATCCGGGTTTCGCGACCGACATGCAGGCGCAGATGATGGCGGTCAACTGCGTCGCCGAGGGCACCTCGGTGATCACCGAGACGATCTTCGAGAACCGCTTCATGCACGTCCAGG
>CAYGZN010000401.1:0-3338 GCA_964354355.1 uncultured Burkholderiaceae bacterium
ACGAAGAAGGGCCGCGTTGGACGCGGCCGCTTCTGAAGGAGGCGAGGGCAGCCGGTCGTGCCGTCAGGCAGGGCCGGCCGTGATCCCCGGAGCGCTGTGCGGCAACCCGTGCTTCTCGCCGCGCTGCCGCCGCGCCTCAACTCTCCCGCAACCTGAACCGCTGCAGCTTCCCGGTCTCGGTCCGCGGCAGTGCCTCGCGGAACTCGATCGCGCGCGGATACTTGTACGGCGCGATCACGGACTTCACGTGATCCTGCAGCGTGTGCACCATCGCGGCGTCGCCCGCGTGGCCCGGCTTCAGCACGACGAACGCCTTGACGACGTAGCCGCGCTCGGGGTCGGGCGCGCCGATCACGCCGGCCTCGGCGACCGCCTCGTGCAGCAGCAATGCCGCCTCGACCTCGGGGCCGGCGATGTTGTAGCCGGCCGAGATGATCATGTCGTCGGACCGTGCCTGATAGATGTAGTAGCCGTCGGCGTCGACGCTGAAGGTGTCGCCGGTCAGGTTCCAGCCGTCGCGCACGTACTGGCGCTGGCGCTCGTCGGCCAGGTAGCGGCAGCCGGTCGGGCCGCGCACCGCCAGGCGCCCCACCGCGCCGGGCGGCAGCGTGTTCATGTCGGCGTCGACGATGCGCGCCTCGTAGCCCGGCACCACCTGGCCGATCGCGCCGCGGCGCACGTCGGTGCCGGCGGACGAAACGAAGATGTGGATCATCTCGGTCGAGCCGATCCCGTCGATCATCTCGATGCCGGTCGCCTGCTTCCACAGCTGACGGGTCGAATCGGGCAGCGCTTCGCCGGCCGACACGCAGCGCGTGAGCGAGCGCAGGTCGTGCTCGCCGGCCCGGGCGGCCATCTGCCGGTAGAAGGTCGGCGCGGTGAAGCACACGCTTGCGCGATGCCGCGCGATGGCCGCCAGCAGCGAGTCGGGCGTCAGCCGCTCGAGCAGCAGCGTCGAGGCGCCCGCGCGCAGCGGAAAGCACAGCATGCCACCGAGCCCGAACGTGAACGCCAGCGGCGGCGTGCCGCAGAACACGTCGTCGGGACGCACCTGGAGCACCGAGCGCGGGAACAGGTCGCACATCGCCAGCACGTCGCGGTGGAAGTGCATCGTGCCCTTGGGCTGGCCGGTGGTGCCCGACGTGAACGCGATCAGCGCGACGTCGTCCTGTGCGGTGTCGCAGGCCGCAAAGACCGCGGCCTTGGCCGACGCGAGCGCATCCAGCGAACCGGGGGTCGGCACCTGACCGTCGCCGTCGTTGAACCACAGCACCTGGCGCAGCACGGGGCACTCGCGCTGCGCCTGCAGCAGATCGTCCTTCAGGCGCACGTCGCACAGCGCGGCGGCGACCTGCGCCTTGTCGATCACGGGCACCAGCTCGCGCGCGCGCAGCATCGGCATCGTGCCCACCGCAACGAGCCCCGCCTTGACGACCGCCAGCCAGCACGCGGCCATCATCGGCTCGTTGGCGCCGCGCAGCAGCACGCGGTTGCCAGGCACGAGCCCGAGGTCCTCGACCAGCACGCGCGCGATCCGGTCGACCTGCGCCTGCAGCTGCCGGTACGTGCAGGTCGCCGCGTCGGTGCGCAGCGCGATGCGCTCGCCGTGGCCTGCGCCGACCCACCGGTCCAGCAGTTCGACGGCCGCGTTCAGCCGCGGCGCGTACTGCAGTTCGGGCCGGTCGAAACGCAGCGAGGGCCACTGCGCGGCGGGGGGCAGGTTGTCGCGCGCGAAGGTGTCGACATGGGCGCTCGGAAACAGGCTCGGCAGGTTCATGGCGTCAGCTCCCGGACTTGAGCAGCTCGCGCGCGATGATCAGCTTCTGCACCTCGGTGGCGCCTTCGTAGATGCGCAGCGCGCGCACTTCGCGGTACAGGCTCTCGACGATCGAGCCCTTCTTCACGCCGAGCCCGCCGAACAGCTGCACCGCGCGGTCGACCACCTGCTGGGCGTTCTCGGTGGCGACCATCTTGGCCATCGCCGCCTCGCGGGTCGTGCGCGCGCCGGCGGCGCCGCGCGACGCGGCGGTGTCGCGCAGCCACGCCGCGCGGTAGACGAGCAGCATCGCCGCGTCGATCTGCGTGGCCATCTCGGCCAGCGAGGCCTGCGTCAGCTGGAAGTCGGCGAGGTGCGCGCCGAACATGCGCCGCCGCTGCGCGTGGGCGATCGACTCGTCGAGCGCGCGGCGCGCGAAGCCCAGCGCCGCGGCGCCGACCGACGAGCGGAAGATGTCGAGCGTGGCCATCGCCAGCTTGAAGCCCGCGCCGACCTCGCCGAGCAGGTTCGCCGAAGGCACCGTGCAGCCTTCGAAGCGCAGCGTGGCCAGCGGGTGCGGCGCGACGACGTCGATGCGCTCGGCGACCTGCAGCCCCGGCGCGTCGGCTTCGACGACGAACGCGGAAATGCCGCGGGCGCCGGGTTCGTCCGACGTTCGCGCGAACACGCAGTAGAAGTCGGCGATCCCGCCGTTGGAGATCCACGTCTTGGTGCCGTCGAGCACCCAGCGGCCGTCGCGCGGCACCGCGCGCGTGGTCATCGCCGCCACGTCCGACCCCGCGTCGGGCTCGGACAGCGCGAACGCGGCGATCGCCTCGCCGCGCGCGACCCGCGGCAGGAACCGCTCACGCAGCGCCTGCGAGCCGCCCAGCGAGATCGGCCCGCTGCCCAGCCCCTGCATCGCGAAGGCGAAATCGGCCAGCCCGTCGTGGCGCGCCAGCGTCTCGCGCAGCAGGCACAGCGATCGCGACTCCAGTTGCGCCGCTGCGCCGCCCCACGCCTGCGGCACGCAGTGGCGCAGCCACCCCGCTGCGCCGAGCGCGCGCACCAGCGCGCGGCACGCGGTGTCGGCGTCGTCGTGGTCGGTGTCGGCCAGGTGCCGGCGAGCCCACGCATCGACGCCCCCGGCCAGCTCGGCGTGGCGGGCCTCGAAGAAGGGCAATTGCAGGTACTGGGAGTCGCTCATCAGTCGCCCTTGAACTCGGGCCTGGCCTTGGCCACGAACGCGCGGTATGCGCGCTCGAAGTCCTGCGTCTGCATGCAGATGGCCTGCGCCTGCGCCTCGGCTTCGATGGCCTGCTCGACCGACATCGACCACTCCTGGTTGAGCATCGTCTTGGTGATGCCGTGCGCGAAGGTCGGCCCACCGGCCAGCTCGCCGGCCAGCGCCTGGGCGTCGGCCAGCACACGCTGCGGCGGGCACAGTCGATTGTAGAAGCCCCAGTCCAGTCCCTCGTCGGCGGTCATCGCGCGACCCGTGTACAGCAGCTCCGACGCGCGGCCCTGGCCGATCAGCCGCGGCAGGATCGCGCACGCGCCCATGTCGCAGCCCGCCAGCCCG
>CAYGZN010000402.1:0-3312 GCA_964354355.1 uncultured Burkholderiaceae bacterium
GCAAAGCGCTGGCCGACCTCGTCGTCGTCCAGGATGTAGGTCTCCATGTTGATGTGATCCCGGGCCGCGGTGATCGCGGCCAGCATCGCCCGATAGGTAGCCGGTCCGTCCTGGAGCAAGACCACGCGGTTGCCGGCGGTCAGCGGGCTGCCGACGATCGCTTCCTCTTGCGCCAGGTGGCGCTCGAAGATGCTGGTTTCCTCTCCGCCGCTGCGCAGCCGGTCCAGGACGGCCTTGCTCTGCGCCGCCGAAAGCGGGCCGTATGCACCCTCGAGTGGCACTGCACGGGCGGGACGTCGGGTCAGGTCGGGCACGATGGTCGGCAACCTGTCGCAGCCGCTGATGCAAAGCAGGCCGCACACCCAGAAGAGCAGCCAATGAACCGCGCGCAAACGCCGGTTCACCGGACGCCAGCCCGACGTCATGGTCCTCCTACCTGCGGCTCAGAACCGAGAGTCTGCGCGGCGCACGCAACGACCCCCAGTCAACGGGACTCTCGAGCGCACTCGAACCAGACAGACCAAAGGCGGAAACGAATCGTCAGAGCCGTCCCATCAGCAGCAGTACGAGGATGACAATCACCACCAGCCCCAGCACCCCACTGGGAGCGTAGCCCCAACCCTTGCTGTGCGGCCAAGTCGGAATCACGCCGATCAGCATCAGGATCAGGACGACCAACAGAATGGTACCCAAGCTCATCGCATTCTCCTTGAAATCGCGCGTGCTTGAAATCGGCCTATGGACTCTGAAGCCAAACCGACGCTCAGCACAACTTACAATACGGGAATCGAACCTCCATGAAATATCCTAGCCGAACCCTGGGCTCAGTTCTGTGCGCTGCCGAACACAGAGGCCTGTTCTCACCGCATCGAAATGCGTGTCTCGCGGGGGTGCGGTGGCGTGGGCTCTGCGTTCAGGCGGGCCGTACGGCGTATCCTTCGCGCTGCACGGCGGCGCGCGGCGGGTGCCAGGTGACGCCGAGTGCGCTGGCGATCGAATAGAGGGTGCAAGGCGTGACCTACTGCATTGGCGTAATGCTCGACGAGGGGTTGGTTTTCGCCTCCGACTCCCGCACGAATGCGGGCGTCGACAACATTGCCAAGTTCTGCAAGATGACGGTGTTCGAGCTTCGGGGCGATCGCGTCATCGTGTTGCTGAGCTCCGGAAACCTCGCCGGAACGCAGGCCGTGATCGGCGTGCTGAACCAGCGCTGCGTCGAAGGCGATGCGACCGCCAACCTCTGGAACGCGCGGACGATGTTCGACGTCGCGATGCGGGTCGCGGACGCGATGCGCGACATCGAGCGACGCGACGGTGAGTATCTGCAGCAGAACGAGATCAGCTTCAACGCCTCGTTCATCGTCGGGGGGCAGATCAGCGGTGAGCCGCCGCGGCTGTTCCGGATCTATTGCGAGGGCAACTTCATCGAGGCAGGGGCCGACACGCCCTACTTTCAGACCGGTGAAACCAAGTACGGCAAACCGATCGTCGACCGCGTGATCACGCAGTCGACGCCCCTTGCAGAAGCCGCGAAGTGCGTGCTGGTGTCGTTCGATTCGACGATGCGCAGCAACCTGTCGGTGGGCATGCCGATCGATATGATCTGCTACGAGCGGGACAGCCTCGAGGTGCAGAAGCGGCGCCGATTCGACGAGGGGGACGCGTACTTCACCGCGCTCAGTCGCGAATGGAGCGAAGGCACGCGACAGGTGTTTCGCCAGTTGCCCGGGCTCCGCTGGTGAAAGGTCGCGGCGATCGACTCCTTCCTCGTCACATGCGAACACGGTGGCAACCGGATTCCTGCGCGCTATCGATGCCTGTTTCGGGAGCAAGCAGCGCTGCTCGATTCCCACCGCGGGTACGATCCAGGCGCGCGCGTCATGGCGCGGGCACTGGCCGCAGCCTTCAGGGCGCCGCTTGTGACCTCGACCGTCAGCCGTCTGCTCGTCGACCTCAATCGCTCGATCGGCCATCCGCGACTCTTCTCGGCGGCGACGCGCGTCGCTCCGGCGACGGTGCGCGCGCAGATCGTCGCGCAGCACTACCTACCCTATCGCGCGCGCGTCGAGCATCTCGTCCGGCAATCCGTGGCGCGCGGGCGGCGCGTGATTCACATCTCGTCGCACAGTTTCACGCCGCAGTTGAACGGCATGGAGCGGCGCGCCGACGTGGGTCTGCTCTATGACCCCGCTCGCCGCGGCGAGGCCGAGCTGTGCGCTCGGTGGCAGGCATTGCTTGCGGCATCCGTTCCGGGGCTCCGAGTGCGCCGCAACTACCCCTACGCGGGCAAAGGCGACGGGCTGACGTCGCACTTGCGCCAGCGCTTCCCGTGCGGTGCCTACGTCGGCATCGAACTGGAGGTCAACCAGAGCATCGTTTTCGCGGCGGGTCGACGCTGGACGGCGCTGCGGGGCGTGCTGATCGATTCGTTGCGCGCGGCGTGTGCTGTGCGAGCGACCGCTCCTGTCGGATAGAGGAGACCCGATGAAGATCCGCGTCGGCTTCGAAATGATCTACGACTGCCCGCAGCCAACCCCGATGATTCTCAACGTGAACGTCCACCCTACGCGCGTTCCCGATCTCCTCGCTCCCGAGGAACTGGCGCTCGACCCGCCGGTCCCGATGGCCGCCTATCGCGACAGCTTTGGCAACAGGTGCACCCGCATCGTTGCGCCGAAGGGTCGCATGCGCATCCGCGCCGATGCGATCGTGAACGATTCCGGGCTGCCCGACGCGCTCGTTCCTGACGCACGGCAGCTTCGCGTAGAGGACCTGCCCGAAGAAACGCTGCTTTTCCTGCTGGGAAGCCGCTACTGCGAAACCGATCGGCTCTCCGAGATAGCGTGGAATCTGTTTGGACAGGCACCCACCGGATGGGGCCGCGTCCAGGCCATCTGCGACCACGTTCATCGACAAATCGCCTTCGGCTATGAGCACGCGCGCATGACCCGGACGGCGCTGGAGGCTTTGTACGACCGGACCGGCGTGTGTCGCGACTATGCGCACCTCGCCGTCGCCCTGTGCAGATGCATGAACATCCCCGCGCGCTATTGCACCGGCTACCTCGGCGACATCGGCACGCCGCCGCCCTACGGCCCGATGGATTTTGCCGCCTGGTTCGAAGCCTTTCTCGACGGCAACTGGTACACGTTCGATGCGCGCAACAACACGCCGCGTATCGGCAGGGTGTTGATCGCACGCGGCCGGGACGCCTGCGACGTCGCGATCAGCAGCACGTTCGGCCCCAACACGTTGACGAGCTTCAAGGTGTGGACCGATGAGGTGGGCGCCGGTTGAGTGGCGGTCCTGCAA
>CAYGZN010000403.1:0-3292 GCA_964354355.1 uncultured Burkholderiaceae bacterium
CTGGTGGCGCCTCGCGGGACGATCCGTGATCAGGCGCCGCCTGACCCCACCGACCTTGGCCTGACGCCGCGCCAGCTCGAAGTGCTGCGCATGATGATCCGTGGCCTTCCCAACAAGCTGATCTGCCGGGAGCTGCAGCTTGCCGAGGGAACGGTCAAGGCGCACGTGAGTGCCGTGCTGCGCGCGCTCGGCGCGCGCAACCGCACCGAAGCGGTGATCGCCGCCAGCGGCCTGAACCTGCGCCTGCTGCTGCCCAGGCGCCCCGCTCCCTAGGGCCGGCCAGGCGCCCAGCCGCGCCGGCCTGCCGGCACAGCCCCCACCGCCGTCTTGGCTCGCGCCGCCTCGGGCGCTGACTGAAGGGCCTGTGCCGCCGCCAACACCTGCTTGCGGATCGCGTAGATCCGCGACAGGTTCACACCGAACCTCGCCGCAGCCAACCTTGCCGGCATGCGCTCGATGCAGACCGCCCGAGCGACGTCGAGCGTTCGCACGGCGAAGCGTCGACGCCGTGCCAGCCGCTCGAGCACCTCAGCGGTGATCTCGCCCATATGGGGGACGGGCCGCCTCGAGCACGCGCACCAGCCCGTCGTAGACCTGCACCGCCAGGACCGAGCCCAGGGCAACCCCCACCATCGCCCAGCGCTGCTCGTAGAAATGCGGCGTCTGCGCCCAGAACCCGAACACCAGCGCCCCGAGCAGCAGCAACACGCCGAATGGCAGCAGCAGCAACGCCACGAACGGGCGAAGCAGCACAAGAGCCGTGATAACGAGCCACAGCACCGTAGCGCAACCCGCCTGCGCGCTACCCACAATTGCGCTTCGGGCAAGCCGCGCAACGGACCCAAGTTTGAAAGGAAGTCTCATTGCAGTGTCGTCCATTGGATGAGCCGAATCCGGCCGAGTTCCACCGTTTCCCGCGACCCGTCCTCGTAGACCACTTGGGCCGCGCTCATCGATGCGGGGATCTTCACCGGCATGAACGCGAGCCGGCCCCCAATGTCCACCAGGAAGGCGTTGGCCCGCTTGCGTCGCGGGCGGCTGGTGGACGACACACGACCCGAGTCTAGCCCAAGTCGCGGCACGGGCCTCGCCTCGAGCGACCTGATTCGCTCGCGCGTCACCGGCCCGTCCTCTTCGGACAACACCTGCACTTTCGCAGCGTCGGTGCGGTACAGGCGACACAGCTGGTAGAGCACCCTCACGTCGGCACATCGACCTGCGTCGTGGATGCGGCGCACGGCCTCGGGCGCATCGATGAGCGCCGACACCTCGGAGATGAAGGGCGCCGCCTTGCCGAGGCGCTGCGCGATCTGCCTGCGGTTCTCGCCCGCCGCTTCGCGCTCGGCCACGAACCGCGCAAGCTCGAACGGTGTGAGCGCCTCGCGTGCCAGGTTCTCGATGACCCGAGCATACGGATCGATCGGCCCCTCGACCCAGGCCGGGATCGTCTGTCGGCCAGCCAGGCGGCTGGCACGCACGCGCCGCTCGCCCACGTTCACGATGTAGCGGCCGGCCTTCAGAGGGTTCGCGCGGACCGATATCGGCTGGATGACACCGCACTCGCGGATCGTGGCGGCCAGCTCCTCCAGGCGCTGCGCATCGAAGTGCCGCCGCGGCTGCATCGGATCGAAGTCGATGGCGTCCAATCGCAGCTCGAGCGGCCGGCCCTCGGGCTCCTGCAGCAGCGCGCTCACGCGCAGCCGCTCCAGGCTCGACAGGTCAGGCGCGGCTGCGCTCATTCCGTGCCCCCGGCGTCGTCGTGCCGGGCCGGGCCTCGTTCATCCGCCGTACCAGCAGCCCGAAGACCTGTGTCAGCTCGATCGTCGCCTCCCGCGCCGAGGTCCTCGGCAGCTTCCATACCGGCACCCCCTGGGCGAGCGCATCCGGGATCGCCGATCGGGTCGAGACCTTGGCGGGCAGCACGAACTCGCTATAGCGGGCCAGCAGCGCATGCAGCGCGCGCTTCTGGGCGGCGGAGTGGTGGTTGAACCGGTTCGCCACGATGCCCAGCAGGTTCAGCTTCGGGTTGAAGCGCTGGCGCACGCCCAGGATCGTGCGCAGCATGTTGGCCACGCCGTCGATCGCGTAGTCCTCGAGCTCGATCGGGCAGGCCACGAAGTCCGCCGACACCAGGGCCGCGATCATGCGCCGACCGAGTGCCGGTGGCGTGTCGATGACGACCGCATCGAACCCGTCCTTCAGCCGATGCAGCTGCCGGCTGAAGACCGCCGGCGCCGCGGGGTCCAGGTCGACTTCCGCAAGGCCCGATGACGCCTCCAGCAACGCCACGCCCGGGCCCACCGCATCGAGCGCGACCGGCGCGTCGGCAAACAGCGCCAGGCTGGAGACGCCCGTTCGACAGGCCGCCAGCGTGCGGCTCGCGTTGCCCTGCACGTCCAGGTCGACCACCAGCACGCGCGCAAACCCGTGCTCGGCGAGCCACCACGCGAACAGGCAGCACAGCGTGCTCTTGCCCACGCCGCCCTTCTGGTTGGCCATCACGATCGTAGGCATTCAGGTCTCTCGAACAGTCCGGAATGGATGAATCGCCGCCCATGCTTCAGCCCGGATCTTGTGCATCGAACCGGCGCCTGCCTATCGGCCATTCGGCTTAGGTCGTGGGCCTAGACCCTCTGGTGTAGGCCACCGAACTAGGCCGTTCGTCCTATAGAAACGGGGCGCTGGCCCCTTGGCGGACGCGGCCTCGCGGTGCGTAAATCGCAGCCATCGCTTTCACCGCCTGGCTGACCGTGATGACGCAACAAAGCGGGCCGCACCTGCGCCACCCGAACCGTACTGGGCAATCCGCACACCGCTGCCTCGGCACCGCGCTGCTCGCGACCGCACTGACCGCACCGCCGGTGCTAGGCCAGTCGTTCACCCCGACCGGCATGAGCGCTCAGCCTCCCCGCACCGAGCGCGAGGCGCTGCGCATGCAGATCCTCTTCGACGAGGAGACGGCCGAGCGCAGGCGGCTCGACGACGCGAAGCGGCGGCTGCAGGAACGGCTCGATGCGGCCGACAGCGTCGGCGCACAGCAGGCGCGCGATGCGATCGTTCGCCACCAGTCCAGCCTCGACTCGCTGGCGCGCGAGTTCGCGCTCGCCCGACAAGCCGATGCGCGAGCGACCCCATCGGCGGCACCCAGGAGCTCGACGCGCAACTCCGCAGCCGTCGCTTCGGATTCACCGCCAGTGACCACCGCGTCGTGGTGGGACGTCTACGGGCGCCCGTCGCCTGCGATGGCCCCAGGCCCCGCCCCCCGTGCGGCCGACGACATGCTGACGCGCAC
>CAYGZN010000404.1:0-3268 GCA_964354355.1 uncultured Burkholderiaceae bacterium
CAGCTGTCGGGCGGCCAGCAGCAGCGCGTGGCGATCGCGCGCGCGCTGTGCATGCGGCCGCGCCTGATGCTGTTCGACGAGCCGACCTCGGCGCTCGACCCGGAGATGATCAACGAGGTGCTCGAGGTGATGGAGTCGCTGGCCGTCGACGGCATGACGATGATCGTGGTCACCCACGAGATGGGCTTCGCGCGCCGCGTCGCCGACCACGTCGTGTTCATGGACCAGGGCAGCATCGTCGAGGCTGCCGCTCCGGCCGAGTTCTTCGGGCAGCCGCGCACCGAGCGCTGTAAGCTGTTCCTCTCGAGAATCCTCAGCCACTGACCGGATGCAGGGAAACGCCATGGCGTACCAGGAAGTCAAGGACATCGACGTGCAGGAGATCCCCGTCATCGACGTGGCGCCGCTGCTCGCACCGGGCCCCGGCGCGCAGCACGGGCTCGGCCGCGTCGCCGACGCGATGCTCGAGGCCTCGCAGCGGATCGGCTTCTTCTACATCCGCAACCACGGCGTCGCGCCCGACGTGCTGCAGGCCGCCGCGGCGCAGTCGATGGCGTTCTTTCGCCGGCCCGCGCAGGACAAGCTCGCGGTGCGCGTGTCGCCGAAGCACCGCGGCTTCATCCCGGTCGGCGAGGCGAAGATGTACAGCAGCGCCCGGCCCGACCTCAAGGAAAGCTTCGTATGGGGGCTCGACGTGAACGCCGGCGACCCCGACGTCGCCGCGGGCCGCACGCTGCTCGCGCCCAACCGGTGGCCGGCGTTCCAGCCCGAGCTGCGCGGGGCGCTGAACCGCTGCTTCGACGACTGCCACCGGATCGCGTGGCAGCTGATGCGCGCGTTCGCGGTCGCGCTGCGGATACCCGAGGACTACTTCGTGCGCTCGATCGGTCGACCCGTGTCGCGCGGCACCGCGGTCTACTACCCGCCGCAGGAGCCGGAACGCGGCGACGACCAGTTCGGCGTCGCCCCGCACACCGACTACGGCTGCCTGACCTTCGTGCACCAGGCCAACGTCGGCGGCCTCGAGGTGTTCGGCCGCAGCCAGGAATGGGTGCTCGCGCACCGCATCGAGGGCACGTTCGTCGTCAACGTCGGCGACCTGCTCGCGCGCTGGACCAACGACCGCTTCCGCTCGACGCCGCATCGGGTCGTCAACCGCTCGGGCGAGGAGCGCCTGTCGATCGCGATGTTCATAGACCCCGACAACGACACGCTGATCGAGCCGGTCTGCGAGCCCGGCGAGACGCCGCGCTACCCGCCGGTGACCTGCGGCGACTACATCCGCGGGCGCTACGACAAGTCGTTCGCCTACCGCGGCGCGTAGTAGCCGAGCACGTCGCCCTCGGTCGTCACGCCCAGACCGTTGAGCAGGCGGTTCGAGTAGTTGAAGTACGCGCACACCTGGTTGACCTCCAGGATCTCGCCGTCGTCGCAGCCCGCCTCGCGCAGCGCGTCGACGTCCTCGCGGCGCATGTCGGCGACGTGGGCGGTCAGCTTGTGCGTGTAGCGCAGCAGCGCCGCCTCCCGGGCGTCGAACACCCGCTCGGGCTCGCCGGCCTCGAGCGCCGCGCGGATCGCGAAGGCGCGCGCATCGTCCTGCAGCAGCCGGCGCACGTTCATGAAGTGGTGCGTCAGGCTGTACTCGCAGCGGTTGACGATGCTCGTGCAGCACGCCACCACTTCCAGGAACCACAACGGCAGCGTGTTGTCCGGGTTGTGCAGCACGCTGCGGTACAGCGCGACGTGGCCGGCCATCGTGTGCGGCCGCAGGCTGTGCGCGCGCATCACGTTGTCGACGGTGCCGTGCGGCGTCGTCGCCTGGTCGTACATCTGCTTCAGCGTGCCGGTCGCCTCGGCGACCGGGATCATCCTGATCCAGGCGGACATCGATTCCTCCTCGGTGGCACTAATCGGGCGCGCGCGGCGCGCCGCGACCCTCGAACCGGCGAAACAGCAGCGACAGCAGCAGGCACGGCACGAAGTACAGCAGCGCGGCGATGATCCAGATCTCGAACACGCGGCCGGTGGATACCGTCACCTCGTTGGCGATGAACGTCAGCTCCTGGATCGAGATGATCGACACCAGCGACGAGTCCTTGACCAGCGAGATGAACTGGCCGGCCAGCGGCGGCAGCACGCTGCGCAGCGCCTGCGGCAGCACCACGTCGCGCATCGTGTCGCGCCGTGACAGCCCGATGCTGCGGGCGGCCTCCCACTGGCCGCGCGGCACCGCGACGATGCCGGCCCGCACGATCTCGGCGACGTAGGCGCCCTCGAGCATCGCCAGGCACAGCACGCCGGACACGAAGTTGCCCAGCAGCGCGGGCGGTCCCGCCAGCCACTCCAGCACGGCGCGCGAGGTCGGCCCGGCCGTGCGCGCCCAGGCCTCGATGCCCAGCAGCGGGATCAGCTGAGCGCTGATGAAGAAATAGAAGATGAACAGGAAGACCAGGTTCGGCACGTTGCGAACCAGCTCCACGTACGCGCGCGCCACCATCCGCGGCAGCAGCCGGTCGGCGGTGCTCATCAGGCCGATCGCGCCGCCGATCAGCGCGGCCAGCACCGACGCCCACAGCGACAGCCGGATCGTCGTCAGCAAGCCCGTCGCCAGCAGGTTGGGCACCCATGCGCCGGTGGCCGGGTCCTGCCGGACGAACAAGCCGGGCACGCTGTCCCAGCGGAACTGGTAGTTCAGGTGCTGATCGAGGCGCCAGGCCACCACGCCGACCAGCGCCGCCGCCGCCCCCAGCAGCCAGGCGTCGAACGCACGCCAGCGCAGCGGCGCACGTGCGCCGGCCGTGCTGCCCGCCGCGCTGCCCGCCGCGCGGCTCATCGGCGCCCCCGTCGCAGACGCTGCTCGAGCGCACGGGCACCCGCGGACATCGCGGTGATCAGCACCAGGTAGATCGCCGCGACCGTGAACCAGATCTCGAAGGCGAGGAACGTCTCGGACACGGCGTTGCGCCCTGCGGTGGTCAGCTCGGCCACGGCGATCACGCTGACGATCGCCGAGTGCTTGACCAGCGCCACCGACAGGTTCACCAGCGGCGGCAGCACCAGCGTGACGGCCTGCGGCAGCACGACGAACCGGTACGTGTCGGTGGGCGACAGCGACAGCGTGGCGGCCGCTTCCCACTGCCCGCGCTCGACGCCTTCGATGCCGGCGCGGAAGATCTCGGCCGCGAACGCTCCCTCGAACAGGGCCAGCGCCAGCACCGCGGCCCAGAACCGGTCGATGCCCAGCACCGGCGCCAGCGCGAAGTAGACC
>CAYGZN010000405.1:0-3256 GCA_964354355.1 uncultured Burkholderiaceae bacterium
GAAGTTGGGCGTGTCCTTGGCGCGCACCACGCCCTTGCCCAGCGTGGTGGTCAGGAAGGTCTCGAGGCGATCGAGGATCGCCGGATCGGTCGCCGCGGTCGGGATCAGCTCGGCCAGGTGCATGTAGCGCGGCGGGTTGAAGAAGTGCACGCCGCAGAAGCGCTTCTTGAGCGCCGCGTCGAAGCCCTCGGACAGCGCGGTGATCGACAGCCCCGACGTGTTCGACGCGAAGATCGCGTCGGCGCCGATGTAGGGCGCGACCTTGCGGTACAGGTCGTGCTTCCAGTCCATGCGCTCGGCGATCGCCTCGATCACGAGGTCGACGCCGCGCAGCTGCTCGAGGTGCTCCTCGTAGTTCGCCGGCTCGATGAACGTCGCCAGGTCCGGGTGGCCCAGCGGCGCCGGGCTGATCTTCTTCAGCGCCTCGATCGCCTTCTTCGCGATGCCGCTCTTGTCGCCGTCCTTGGCCGGCAGGTCGTACAGCATCACGGCCACCTTGGCGTTGACCAGGTGCGCGGCGATCTGCGCGCCCATCACGCCGGCGCCCAGCACCGCGACCTTGCGCACGATGAATTGACTCATGGGGTTCTCCAGGGAAAGGGTCACTGCCCGGTCACTGCTCGCGCAGCCAGGTCTGCGTGCGGCCGAACACCGCCACGCCGAGGAAGCCGCGCACGTCGAGCTTGGCGCCGCCGTCGATCAGCTTGGCCTTGGCCTTGTAGACCTTGCCGTTGTTGGGGTCGAGGATCTCGCCGCCGGTCCACTCGTCGCCGTCCTTCTTCAGGCCCGTCAGGATCATCATGCCCTGCACCGGCTTGTCCTTGCGGTCGTCGGTGCACTTGTCGCACAGCGCGTCGACCTTGTCGGTCAGGATCTTCTCGATCCGGCCGATCAGCACGCCGGCCTGCTCGGTGATGCGGATCAGCGCCTTGGGCTTCTTGGTCTCGTCGTCGATGCTCTTCCACAGCCCGACCGGGCTGTCGTTGGCCATCGCGGCCGGGGCCGCGAGCAGCGCGCCGGTGAGAAGGCCGGCGAGGACGGCGCCGAATGCGGCGCGGCGAAGGGTGTCGTGCATGGGGTCGGTCTCCTGGGTGCGGTTCGGTGCTGGGTGCGGTTCAGAACAGTTCGGCTTCGAGTTCCATCAGCGACTTCGCGCCGGCGCGGGCCGTGCGGATCAGCGAGGCCGTCTCGGGCTGCAGCTTGGCGAAGTAGAAGCGGGCCGTGGACAGCTTGGCCCGGTAGAACGGCTCGACGGCATCACCGTCGGCCTTGACGCGGGCCAGCGCCACTTTCGCCATTCTCGCCCAGAAGTACGACATCACCAGGTGGCCGATGATCCGCAGGTAGTCGACCGCGGCGGCTCCGGCCTCGTCGGGGCTCTGGAAGGCCTTCATGCCGATTTCCATCGTCAGCTTCTCGACCTTGCCGGCCAGGTCGGCAAGCGGGTTCACGAAGTCGGCCATGTCCTCGCTGGTGCCCTCCTCCTCGACGAAGCTGCGGACCTGCTTGCCGAATTCGCGCAGCTTGGCCCCGTTGTCGCCCAGCACTTTGCGACCCAGCAGGTCCAGCGACTGGATCGTGTTGGTGCCCTCGTAGATCATGTTGATGCGAGCGTCGCGCACATACTGCTCCATGCCCGCGGCGCGGATGTAGCCGTGGCCGCCGTACACCTGCATCGCGAGATTGGTGCTCAGGAAGCCGTTGTCGGTGATGAACGCCTTGACGACCGGCGTCAGCAGCGACAGCAGGTTGTGCGCCGCCTTGCGCTCGTCGGCGTCCGGGTGGTCCTCGGCGATGTCGGCCTGCAGCGCCAGCCAGTAGGCGAAGCAGCGGCTGCCCTCCGTGTACGCGCGCTGGGTCAGCAGCATCCGGCGCACGTCGGGGTGCACGATGATCGGGTCGGCCGGCTTGTCGGGCGCCTTGGGACCTGTGAGGCTGCGCATCTGCAGCCGCTCCTTCGCGTAGTCGACCGACTGCTGGTAGGCCACCTCGGCCAGCCCCAGCGACTGGATGCCGACGCCGATGCGCGCGGCGTTCATCATCACGAACATCGCGTTCAGCCCCTTGTTGGGCTCGCCGACCAGCCACCCGGTCGCATCGTCCAGGTTCATCTCGCAGGTCGCGTTGGCGTGGATGCCCATCTTGTGTTCCAGCCGGCCGCAGCGGATGCCGTTGCGCGCGCCCAGCGCGCCGTCGGCGGCGGGCACGAACTTGGGCACGATGAACAGCGAGATCCCCTTGGTGCCCGCCGGCGCATCGGGCAGGCGCGCGAGCACCAGGTGCACGATGTTGGCGGCCAGGTCGTGCTCGCCGGACGAGATGAAGATCTTGGTGCCGGTGATCCGGTAGCTGCCATCGGCCTGCGGCTGCGCCTTGCTGCGCAGCAACCCCAGGTCGGTGCCGCTGTGCGGCTCGGTCAGGCACATCGTGCCGGTCCACTCGCCGGACACCAGTCGCGGCAGGTACAGCGCCTTCTGCTCGGGCGTGCCGTGCGTCGCCAGGCAGTCGTACGCGCCGTGGGTCAGGCCCGGGTACATCGCCCACGCCTGGTTCGCCGAGTTCATCATCTCCTGGAAGGCGATGGCGACGGCCGACGGCAGGCCCTGGCCGCCGTACTGCGGGTCGCAGGTCAGCGTCGGCCAGCCGCCCTCGCGGAACTTGTCCCAGGCGGCCTTGAAGCCCTTGGGCGTGCTGACCACACCGTCGGCCAGCGAACAGCCCTCTTCGTCGCCGCTGCGGTTGATCGGGAACAGCACCTCGGCGCAGAACCTGCCGCCCTCCTCGAGCACGTGGTCGACCAGTTCGCGGTTGACCTCGCCGTGGTTCGGCAGTTGCTGCAGATGGGTCGTCGCGTCGAGCACCTCGTGGATCACGAACTGCATGTCGCGAAGCGGAGGGGTGTACTGGGACATCTTGAATGACTCCTGAATCGATGAATCGTGAAGAACGTCAAAAACGGGGTCAGAACCTAATTTCTCGCTAATTTTCCCGGGACCTGATTCCTCGACGAGCGGACGCGGGGCGGCGCCGGGACGGGCTCCGGGACCGGTTTCGCCCGAGCGCCCTCGTCCGAACGTTCGTGCAATTCCCTGACGCCCCCGGGCAGGCTGGCCGCCGGTGCCGCCAGCGCCGCCGTTCCGACGCCGCCGGACGATCCGGCCTGGTACGACGCGACAAGGCGCTCGAAGGCGCGCTGCGCCCGCGCCAGCGCGTCCGGGCTGTTCAGCAGACGGGCGTCGTGATGGAGCACCAGGAT
>CAYGZN010000406.1:0-3253 GCA_964354355.1 uncultured Burkholderiaceae bacterium
CCGGCGCCGGCCGTTGCGCGGATCGCTGGCCGCGCTTGCGCTGCTGGCCGGGCTCGCGACCGCGACGCTGGCCGATCCGGCGGCCGCGCAGGGCGCCGCTGCCGCCGACTACCCCAGCCGCGGGCTGCGGTACGTGGTGCCCTTTCCGCCGGGCGGGCTGACCGACGCCATGGCGCGGATGGTCGGCCAGCGGCTGGCCGAGTCGCTGAAGCAGCCGGTCGTCGTCGAGAACCGCCCGGGCGGCAACGCGCTGATCGGTGCGGACGTCGTCGCGAAGTCGCCGGCCGACGGCTACACGCTGCTGGCCATCACGCTGGCGCATGCGGCCAACGCCACGCTGTTTCCGAACGCCCCGTATCGGTTCGAGCGCGACCTGACGACGGTCGCGGTGCTCGCGTCCTCGCCGATGCTCGTCGTGGTGCCCGCGGGCAGCCCGATCCGCACCATGAAGGACCTCGAGGACGCTGCGCGGGCACGGCCGCTGACGGCCGGCTCCAGCGGCAACGGCACGCCGCCGCACCTGACCCAGGCGCTGTATTCGGACCTGACGCGCGTGACGATGACGCACGTGCCGTACAAGGGCGGCGCGCCCGCGCTCACCGACCTGATCGGCGGCCAGATCGACGTGATCTTCTCCAACTTCCCCGAGTCGTCGCCGCACGTGAAGTCCGGCAAGCTGCGGGCGCTGGCCATCACCAGCCGCCAGCGGCACCCGGCCTTCCCCGACGTGCCCACGACCGCCGAAGCCGGCTACCCGGACCTGGTGGTCGAGAACTGGACCGCGATGATGGTGCCGGCCGCGACGCCGCGCCCCGTCGTCGAGCGGCTCGGCGCCGAGGCGGTCGCGTTCGTGTCCAGCCGGGAAGGGTCCGAACGCGTGCTCGCCGGCGGGTTCACGCCGATGCCGATCGGCCCCGACAAGGCGCAGGACTTCGTGATGGCCGAGACCCGGCGCTGGGGCGACATCATCCGCAAGGCGGGCATCAAGGCCGACTGACGTGAAGGCGGCGCGTTTCGAGGGCGGCGAGCGCATCGTCGTGGCCGACTGCGCCGAGCCGAGCGCGGGTCCGGGCGAGGTCGTTCTCGACGTGCGCGCGTGCTCGCTGTGCGGCAGCGAACTGAGGGTGTGGCGCAGCGGCTGGCCCACGACGCCCGGCCACGAGATCGTCGGAGTGGTCGCGACCCCGGGCCACCCGCTCGCCGGCCGGCGCTGCCTGGTCTACATTCCCGCGTTCTGCGGCGCCTGCGGGCGCTGCGCCGCCGGCGACACCCACCTGTGCGAGCGCGCCGAGCTGGTCGGCTGGCAGCGCCCGGGCGGCTACGCCGAGCGCATCGCGGTGCCGCAGCAGTGCCTGCTGCCGGTGCCGGACGACGTGCCGAGCGCATTGGCCACGCTGCTGCTGGACACGATCGGCACCGCCGCGCACGGCGTGCGCCTGGCGCAGCGCCTGTCGCCCGCCGGCCCCGTGCTGGTGGTGGGTGGCGGGCCGATCGGGCTGGGTGCGGTGCTGGTCGCGCAGGGGCTGGGGCTGCCTGAAGTCTGGCTCGCCGAGCCGCGCGCCGAGCGCATGCGCATCGGCTGCTCGCTGGGTGCGCACGCGGCCGAGCCCGGCGAGCGCGCGCCGCGCTTTGCGCTGGTGCTCGAGGCGAGCGGTTCGCACGCGGGTCGCCAGCGGGCGCTCGAGCAGGTCGCGCCGGGCGGGGTCGTGGTGTTCCTGGGCGAGAGCGACACGTGGCAGATCGAGGAGAACCGTGCGGTCCGCCGCAAGGACTTCTTCATCGCGCGCTCGTTCTACTTTCCGCTGCGCGAGTACGAGCAGAACCTGCAGCTGCTTCGCGGCGACCGCGAACGATTCGCACGGCTCGTCGATGCGGCGGTGCCGCTGCAGCAGCTGCCCGAGCTGTTCGCGCAGTTCGCCCGCGGCGAGCGCATCAAGCCGCAGGTGGCGTTCGCGGCATGACCCCGGTGCCCGTCCCGTGAGTCCGCCCCGCCTGCTGTGCGTGGGCAACGTGTTCCTCGACACCGTCTATCGCGTCGACGCGATCCCGGCCGTGCCTACGAAGCTGCGCGCGCATGCCCGTGTGATCGGCATCGGCGGCATGGCGCCCAACGCCGCACTTGCCGCAAGGCGGCTGGGCGCCGCGGTGCACCTGTGGTCGCGGGTCGGCGACGACGCCACCGGCCGCGACCTGCTGGCGCTGCTGCGGGCCGAGGCGATCGACACCGGCGCGGTGTCCGTGTGCGCGGGACAGCCGACCCCGGGGTCGGCGATCCTGGTCGATGCCGCGGGCGAGCGGCTGGTCTGCGCGTACCCGAATCCGGGGCTGCCGGCCGACGTGGCCCACCTGGACGCCGACCTGCCGACGGCGGTCGATGCCGTGCTGGCGGATCCACGCTGGCCGCAGGCCGCCGAGCTGGCGCTGCGCCGGGCGCGCGCGGCGTCGCGCATCGCGATGCTCGACGTCGATCGTGCGCCGGGCGCGCAGCTGCAGCGGCTCGTCGAGGGTGCGAGCCACGTGGTCTGCTCGGAGGCCGGCGCGCTGGACCTGTGCGCGCAGCCCGGCGCCAGCGCCCCGCCCGGCGCGAACGCCCCGCACGCGCTCGACGACGCGTCGGTCGCAGCGCTGCTCGATCGCGTCGCCGCCCGCTGCCCCGGTGCGACGCTGGTGGCGATCACGCGCGGCGCACGCGGGGTCGTGTGGCGCGACGCAGGCGACGCGCGCGCGGCCCGTGCGGTCGCGTACCTGCCGGCGACGGTCGTCGCCGCCGTGGATACGCTGGGGGCCGGCGACGTGTTCCACGGTGCGCTCGCGGTCGCGCTGGCCGAGGGTGCGGCGCTGCCCGCCGCGATGCGCTTTGCGAGCACGGCCGCGGCGATCAAGTGCACCCGCTTCGGCGGTGGCGGCGGTGCGCCCACGCGCGGCGAGGTCGACGCGTGCGCAGGCCTGACATGACGACGGCCCGCGCGCGAGGGCGCGACGACACGGACTGACGATGCGCCTGCCCGACACGCCCGGCAAGCGCTGGGGCCTGCGACGGCTGGCCGACGACGGCGGCCGCTTCAGGATGGTCGCGGTCGACCAGCGGCCACCGATCATGGAACTCGCGCGCCGCGCCCGTGGCGAGGTGCAGGCGCGCGACGACGACGTGCGCTCGATCAAGGCGCTGCTGACCGAGACGCTGGCGCCGCTGGCCTCGGCGATGCTGCTCGACCCGCTGTGGGCGTACGGGGAGTCGATCCGCCACGTGTCG
>CAYGZN010000407.1:0-3214 GCA_964354355.1 uncultured Burkholderiaceae bacterium
GGATCGCCGTGCTGACCAGCTGGTGCACGCCGCCGACCATGCCCATCTTGAAGCCGTAGTAAGGCAGCACCTTGCTGAACTGCGCCTTGCAGATCGCGCAGATGGTCGCCATGAAGTTCACGCCGTGCCGGTCGGCGACGGCGCGCAGCGCCTCCATCCGGGGCAGCGCGCCCTTGACCCTGAGGTCCAGCAGCTCGTCGGTCAGCAGGCCGCCGCCGCCGCCGCAGCAGAAGGTCCGCTCGTGGGTGGTCTCCGGATCCATCTCGACGAACCGGTTCGCGCTCGCGCGGATGATCGCCCTGGGAATGTCGAACTGCCCGCCCGGCAGGTCGCCCATGCGCGAGGCGCGCGCCACGTTGCAGCTGTCGTGGAAGGTCACGACGCGGTGGTCATTGGCCTGCGCGTCCAGCGACAGCGCGCCGCGCTGGATCAGGTCCCAGGTGAATTCGCAGATGTGCATCGGCTGCCGGTAGCGGCCGTCGAGCTGGCGCTGCAGCTGCACGGCGAACGGGTCGTTCGCGCCGGCGCCGATGCCGGCCAGCGTGTTCCAGAAGCTGTAGGCGACCCGCCACGCGTGGCCGCACTCGCCGACGACGATCCGCTTGACGCCGAGCTCCAGCGCCGCCTCGCGGATGCGCAGCGCGATGCGCCGCAGCTGCTCGTAGTTGCCGATGAACAGGCCGAAGTTGCCCGCCTCCGACGCGTGCGACGACATCGTCCAGGTGACGCCGGCCGCGTGGAACACCTTCGCGTAGCCGATCAGGCTCTCGACGTGCGGCTCGGCGAAGAAGTCCGCCGACGGCGTCACCAGCAGGACCTCGGCGCCCTTGACGTCGAGCGGAAAGCGCACGTCGGCGCCGGTGTCCTCCTTGACGTCCTCCTCGAGCCCGGTCAGCGTGTCGGCCAGCGCCGGGCCCGGCAGGCCCAGGTTGTTGCCGATCCGGTGGACCTTGCCGATGATCTCGTTCGAGTACTTCTGTCCGTAACCGACCGCGTCGAGGATCTCGCGGCCCGCCATCGTGATCTCGGCGGTGTCGATGCCGTACGGGCAGAACACCGAGCAGCGGCGGCACTCCGAGCACTGGTGGTAGTAGGTGTACCACTCGTCGAGCACCTCGCGCGTCAGGTCGCGCGCGCCGACCAGCCCCGGCACCAGCCTGCCGGGCCAGGTGAAGTAGCGGCGGTAGACGCTGCGCATCAGGTCCTGGCGCGCGACCGGCATGTTCTTGGGGTCGCCGGTGCCGATGAAGTAGTGGCACTTGTCGCTGCAGGCGCCGCAGTGCACGCACGCGTCCAGGTAGACCTTCAGCGAGCGGTAGCGCTGCAGCAGCGAACCCATGTGCGCGATCGCCTTGTCGCGCACGACGGCGAAGTCCTCGTCGAGCGTGCCCGGGAACCCGATCGCCTGCTGGATCTTGTCGCTGGCCACGTACGGCCGTGACGCGGCCATCGACTCGGGCGCCAGCGCCGTGACCCCGGGGCTCTCGCGCAGCGGCGGCGCCTTGACCTGGGCGGCCATGCTCAGCGCTCCTCGAGCCGCGCCGCCCACGGCGCCAGATGCCGCGCCTCGCGCGGGTTGTCGACCTGGTTGCGCGACGGCGAGAAGAACAGGCCCGGCGCGTGCAGCAGCTTGGAGAACGGGAACAGCAGCATCAGCGCCGCCACGAGCAGCAGGTGCAGGTACAGCACCGGGGACGGCGGCAGCGGCTGCCAGTCGAGCCTCATCAGCCCGAGGAAGAACGCCTTGACGCCGATCACGTCGACGTGGAACGCGTACTTCATCGCCAGCCCCGACAGCGCGATCGCCAGCAGCAGCACCAGCATCAGGTGGTCCGACAGCGTGGAGATGTAGCGGATGCGCTCGACCAGCAGCCGTCGGGCCCACAGGCCGGCCAGCCCCGCCACCATCGCGAAGGCCGCATAGACGCCCAGCGGCTGCGCCAGCACCACCCAGGACCACACCGGCTCGGTGAAGTAGCGCAGGTGGCGGACCAGCACCAGCGCCAGCCCCGCGTGGAACATCCACCCCAGCGCCCAGGTCCACAGGTTGCCCTTGAACAGGCTCTCGAAGAACACGACCTCGCGCAGCATCCGCAGCGCCACGCCCCCGTGGGTCGCCGGGGCAGGCGTGGTCGGGATCTTCAGCGGCGCCGGGGTGCGCGCGTAGTCGGCGACGCGCCACACGAGTCCGAGCAGCGCCACCGCCGCGGCGGCGTAGAACAGGATCCCGAAGAACGTGGTGGCTGCCGACATCGCCGTGTGCTCGCCCTGCCCGTGCCGCTCGATGGCCCGCGCGCCCCGCGCGGGCCGGTGCCGTCAGACGCAGCCGGTCGGCTTGGGCAGGCCGGCGATCTTGCAGGCCTGCTTGGCCGGCCCGTACGGGAACAGTTCGTACAGGTACTGGCTGTTACCCTTGTCCGGCCCGAGCTTCTTGCCGATCGCCTTGGTCAGCACGCGCACGGCCGGCGCGATCTGGAACTCCTCGTAGTACTCGCGCAGGAAGTTCACGACCTCCCAGTGGTTCTCGGACATCTCGATGTTCTCGGTCTTGGCGATTTCCTGGCCGACCTCGTTGGTCCAGTCGGCCAGGTTCACGAGGTAACCTTCCTCGTCGGTCTCGTAGGTCTTGTCGTTGACGGTGATGCTCGGCATGGTGTCCTCCTGGATCGTTTGTCGGTGAGGGTCGGTGTCGCCGGTCGTCAGAGCCACGACTGGCAGTTCGGATGCTCGGCCACCAGGTCGACGAAGCCGCCGTAGTCGACGACGGTGACACCGTCCAGCAGGCGGTCGGCCACGCCGCGCGCCTCCAGGTCGGGGCCCAGCGCATAGACGCGCAGCCGGCCGAGCGCCTCGCGCACGGAGCCTTCTGCCGCCTGGCCCCGGGTGGCGGCGTACACGCCGTCCTCGATCAGCAGCAGCGCGCCCGACTCGGCCAGGCGCAGCGCGCTGCCCAGGGCCGGATTGGTCAGCGCGGACTTGTTGACGATGTGCAGCACGTTGGGTGTCCCGGTAGGCGGTGGTTCGATGTCCTAGAAACTGAGCACGACGTCCTGCTGCTGCATCAGCGCGGCCATCTCCTGGCTGCCGAGCACCGTGACGTCGACCACCAGGTCGCCCTCGGTCAGCCCGCGCGCCTGCATGGACTCGCGCTCGACGTACAGCTTCTCGACGTCGTAGCCCTCGAGCGCGCGGTAGGTCGGCGAGAAGTTCTTGG
>CAYGZN010000408.1:0-3189 GCA_964354355.1 uncultured Burkholderiaceae bacterium
GAAGTCGGTCATGGCCGGGCTGTAGACCGCGCCGCCTGCGCAGGGTCCCATGATCAGGCTGATCTGCGGCACCACGCCCGAGGCCATCACGTTGCGCTGGAACACTTCGGCGTAGCCGCCCAGCGACGCGACGCCCTCCTGGATGCGCGCCCCGCCCGAGTCGTTCAGGCCGATCACCGGCGCGCCCGCCTTCATCGCCTGGTCCATGACCTTGCAGATCTTCTCGGCGTGCGCCTCGCTGAGCGCGCCGCCGAACACCGTGAAGTCCTGGCTGAACACGAACACCAGCCGGCCGTTGATGGTGCCGTAGCCGGTGACCACGCCGTCGCCGGGGATCTTGTTGTCGCCCATGCCGAAGTCCGAGCACCGGTGCTCGACGAACATGTCCCACTCCTCGAAGCTGCCCTCGTCCAGGAGCAGCTCCAGTCGCTCGCGCGCGGTCAGCTTGCCGCGGCCGTGCTGGGCCGCGATGCGCTTCTCGCCGCCACCCAGGCGCGCCATCGCGCGCTTGTTCTCGAGTTGCTGAATGATGTCGTGCATGGCCGGTGCGTGCCTTCCGTCTCAGGGGGTATTTTTCTCGAACAGGTCCAGCAGCGCGCGCGCCGCCGAGGACGGCGCAACGCGCGATTCGCAGACGTCGCGCTGCGCGCGTGGCAGCGCGGCGCGCACGGCGGGGTCGCCGCGGAAATCCGCCATCAGCCGAGCGGTCACGATGTCCCACATCCACGCGAGCGCCTGCTGCCGGCGGCGCGCGTCGAACGCGCCGCTGGCGCGCCGCTCGGCCTGGAAGCGCTCGACCTGCGACCAGAACGCGTCGATGCCCCGGCCGTCGAGCGCGCTGGCCGACATGACCGTCGTGCGCCACGCGCCGTCGGAGCGGTCGCCGCGCGCACCGTGGCCGAACAGGCGCAGCGCGCTGGCGACCTGGCCTTCGGCCCGGGCGGCCGCCTCGGGGTCGATGTCGGCCTTGTTGATCACGACCAGGTCGGCGAGCTCCATCACGCCGCGCTTGATCGCCTGCAGGTCGTCACCCGCGTTGGGCAGCTGCAGCAGCACGAACATGTCCGTCATGCTGGCGACCGCGGCCTCGGACTGGCCCACGCCCACGGTCTCGACGATCAACACGTCGAAGCCGGCGGCTTCGCACACCAGCATCGCCTCGCGGGTCTTCTCGGCGACGCCGCCCAGCGTGCCGGCCGCCGGGCTCGGCCGGATGTAGGCGCCCGACTGGACAGACAGGCGCTCCATGCGGGTCTTGTCGCCGAGGATCGACCCGCCCGACAGGCTGGACGACGGGTCCACCGCGAGCACCGCCACGCGCCGCCCGGCATCGATCAGCCGCAGGCCCAGCGCCTCGATGAAGGTGGACTTGCCCACGCCGGGAACGCCCGAGATGCCCAGCCGCATCGAGCGGCCGGTGTGCGGCAGCAGCGCGTCGAGCAGCGCGTCGGCGCGCGCGCGGTGGTCGGCGCGCGTCGATTCCAGCAGCGTGATCGCCTTGGCGAGCGCCCGCCGCTCGCCGGCGCGCACGCCGCGGCTCAGCGCACGGTCGACGGCATCGGTGTCGTGCGGCGTCGTCACGGTGTCCGCGGCGTCAGCGCCCTGCCAGCGACAGCTTGATCTGCTCGAGCACGTCCTTCGCGCTGACCGGGATCGGCGTGCCCGGCCCGTAGATCCCCTTGACGCCTGCCCGGTACAGGAAGTCGTAGTCCTGGCGCGGGATCACGCCGCCCACGAATACGATGATGTCGCCTGCGCCCTGCGCCTTGAGCGATTCGATGATCGCCGGCACCAGCGTCTTGTGGCCGGCGGCCAGCGTGCTCACGCCGACGGCGTGAACGTCGTTCTCGATGGCCTGGCGGGCGCACTCCTCGGCGGTCTGGAACAGCGGCCCGATGTCCACGTCGAAGCCCAGGTCGGCGAACGCGGTGGCCACGACCTTGGCGCCGCGATCGTGGCCGTCCTGGCCGAGCTTGGCGATCATCACGCGCGGTCGGCGGCCCTGGGCCTCGGCGAACGCGGCGATCTCGCCCTTGAGCCGGTCCCAGCCTTGCGCGCTGTCGTAGGCGGCCGCGTAGACGCCGGTCACCTTCTGTGTGTCGCCGCGGTGGCGTCCCCACACTCTCTCGAGCGCGTCGCTGACCTCGCCCACGGTCGCGCGCGCGCGCACCGCGGCGATCGACAGCTCGAGCAGGTTGCCGTCGCCCGATTGCGCGCAGGCCGTCAGCGCGTCCAGCGCCGCGCGCACGGCTGCGGCGTCGCGGTGCGTGCGCACCTGCTGCAGGCGGCGGAGCTGGTTGTCGCGGACCGCGACGTTGTCGATGTCCAGGATCTCGATCGCCTCCTCCTGCGCGGGGGGGTACTTGTTGACGCCGACGATCACGTCGCGGCCCGAGTCGATGCGCGCCTGCTTCTCGGCCGCGCTGGCCTCGATCTTGAGCTTCGCCCAGCCGCTTTCGACCGCGTGGGTCATGCCGCCCATCGCGTCGACTTCCTCGATGATCTCCCAGGCCTTGTCGGCCATCTGCTGGGTCAGCGACTCCATCATGTAGCTGCCCGCCCACGGGTCGACCACGTTCGTGATGTGGGTCTCCTCCTGGATGATCAGCTGGGTGTTGCGCGCGATCCGGGCGCTGAACTCGGTGGGCAGCGCGATCGCCTCGTCCAGCGCGTTGGTGTGCAGGCTCTGGGTGCCGCCGAAGACGGCGGCCATCGCCTCGATCGTGGTGCGCACGACGTTGTTGTACGGGTCCTGCGCGGTCAGGCTCCAGCCCGAGGTCTGGCAGTGCGTGCGCAGCATCAGGCTCTTGGCGTTCTTCGGCTCGAACCCGCTCATGATCCGCCACCACAGCAGGCGGGCCGCGCGCATCTTGGCGACCTCGAGGTAGAAGTTCATGCCGATCGCCCAGAAGAAGCTCAGGCGCCCGGCGAAGTCGTCGACGTCCAGGCCCTTGGCCAGCGCGGTCCTGACGTACTCCTTGCCGTCGGCCAGCGTGAACGCCAGCTCCAGCGCCTGGCTCGCGCCGGCCTCCTGCATGTGGTAGCCCGAGATCGAGATCGAGTTGAAGCGCGGCATGTTGCGCGACGTGTACGCAATGATGTCGCCGATGATCCGCATGCTGGGCGCCGGCGGGTAGATGTACGTGTTGCGGACCATGAACTCCTTGAGGATGTCGTTCTGGATGGTCC
>CAYGZN010000409.1:0-3185 GCA_964354355.1 uncultured Burkholderiaceae bacterium
GACGGACTCCTCGATGACGAACAGGCGCGCGAGGAAAGCCTCGCTGGCCGGGGCCAGCGCGATCAGCAGCGCGGCCTCGGCCTTGGCCTCGAGCGCATCGGGGTCCGCGCGCGCCGCGAGCATCTGCCGCGCGAGTTCGCCGTCCTGCTGCTTCAGGAACTCGACCCAGGCGGCGTCCAGGCGAACCAGGCCCTCGCGACGGTACAGGTCCTCGAACGCGAGTCCGAACGCCAGCGACAGCGGCGCTGCTGCCGCCGGGTCGGCGGCATCGGCACCGGTGGTCATCGCTGCAGGTACTGCAGCTTGTCCCTGACGTCCTTCCAGTCGTCGGCGTCCGGCAGGTGGTCCTTGGTGCGGGTGATGCTCGGCCAGGACTTGCACAGCTCGGCGTTCAGCGCAACGAACTTCAGCTGGTCGGCGGGCACGTCCTCCTCGGCCTTGATCGCTTCGACCGGGCACTCGGGGATGCACACGGCGCAGTCGATGCACTCGTCGGGGTCGATGACGAGCATGTTGGGGCCTTCGCGAAAGCAGTCCACCGGGCAGACGTCGACACAGTCTGTGAATTTGCAGCGGATGCAGGACTCGAGGACGATGTGCGGCATGTTGTGGGTCCGACAGGGGGGCGGCCGGCGAGCGACGGATTGACGGCCATTTTAGCGTGGAGTACCGTACCCCTCCAAACACAATGAAGCCATGACTTCATAAAGGGGAGGGCGTGTACCGGCGACCCGGCGACCTGGCCGAAGCGCTCGACGTGCTGGCGCGCGACCGCCCGACGGTGCTGGCCGGCGGCACCGACGTTTTTGCGGCGCGCGACGCCGGCAGCTTGGACGCACCCGTGCTCGACCTGTCCCGGCTGGTGGACCTGCGCGCGATCCGCGGCGGGCCCGCGGGTTGGCGCATCGGCGCCCTTGCCACCTGGTCCGACCTGGCTGCGGCCGCGCTGCCGCCGGGCCTGACCTGCCTGCAGCAGGCGGCCCGCGAGATCGGCGGGCGCCAGATCCAGAACCGCGGGACCCTCGGTGGCAACCTGTGCAACGCGTCACCGGCCGCCGACGGCGTGCCGCCGCTGCTGGCGCTCGACGCCCGCGTCGAACTGGCCAGCGGTCGCGGCACCCGCGAGCTTGCGGTGGCGGAGTTCGTGCTCGGCAACCGGCGCACCGCGCTCGCGCCGCACGAGCTGCTGACCGCCGTGCGCGTACCCGCGGCGAGCGACGCCGCGCGCTCGGTGTTCCTGAAGCTCGGCCACCGTCGCTACCTGGTCATCTCGGTGGTGATGCTCGCGGCCTTCGCCGATGTCGACGACGCAGACCGCGTGACGCGGATCGGCATCGCCGTCGGTGCGTGCTCGGCAGCCGCGTGCCGGCTGACGGCGCTCGAGCAGCGGCTGCTCGGCGCTCCCCGGGCGGCGCTGGCCGCCGAGCTCGATCGCCTGCTCGGCGACGGCGCACGCGCGTGGCTGTCGCCGCTGACCCCGATCGACGACGTGCGGGGCACCGCCGCTTACCGCCTCGAGGCCGCGACGGTGCTGCTGCGCCGTGCGATCGCGGAGCTGTCCGCGTGAACGCCCGCGAGCGCGCCTCGCAAGCCGCCGCCGTGTCGCTGGAGGTCAACGGCCAGCGGCGCGACCTGGTCGTGCCGCGAACGAGAAGGCTCGCCGATTGCCTGCGTGACGACCTGGGACTGACCGGCACCAAGATCGGCTGCAACGCCGGCGACTGCGGCGCGTGCACGGTGCTGCTCGACGGCGATCAGGTCTGCGCATGCCTCGTTGCGATCGGCCAGTGCGAAGGGTCGCGCGTGACGACCGTCGAGGGCCTGGCAGCGGGCGCTGAACTGTCCGACCTGCAGCAGGCCTTCGTCGATCATGGCGCCGCGCAGTGCGGCATCTGCACGCCGGGCATGCTGATGGCCGCGTGCGACACGCTCGACCGGCACGCCGACCCCACCGAGCAGCAGGTCCTCGACGGCATCGGCGGTGTGCTGTGTCGCTGCACCGGGTATCGCAAGATCGTCGAGGCGGTGCTGGCCACCGCGCGCGGCAGGCAGCGCGGACGCGCACAGCCCGGGGACGCACAGCCCGGGGACGCGCGTGCCGGTGGTCGGCACCCGGTCGGCGCGCGCATCGGCCGGCTCGACGGGCCCGCCAAGGTGCGCGGCACCGAGCGATTCGGCGCCGACGAGGCCCCGGCGGACGCGCTGTGGCTGCGTGTCGTGCGCTCGCCCCACCCGAGCGCGCGATTCGAGACCGGCGACCTCGAGGCCTTCGTGCGCGGCTGTCCGGGCCTGGCCGGGATCCTGACGGCCGCGGACGTGCCCCACAACCGGTTCGCGATCTTTCCCGACCTGCGCGACCAGCCGGCGCTGGCCGAGGGCGTGGTGCGCTTTCGTGGCGAGGCCGTGCTGGCGCTGGTCGGCGAGCGCGAGGCGCTCGAGGGGATCGACGAGCGGACCGTGCCGCTGCGCTGGTTCGAGCAGCCGCCGCTGGCGACGCCGGCCGGCGCGCTCGCGCCCGGCGCGCCGGCGCTGCACGACGCATCGCCCGGCAACGTGCTGTGCCGCGGTCGCGTGGTCCGCGGCGACGTCGACGCGGCGCTCGCGCGGGCCGCGGGCAGCGCGACGATGGCCATGACGACCGGCCACGTCGAGCACGCCTACATCGAACCCGAGGCCGGCTGGGCGCGCTGGCTGCCCGCGCCCGATGCCGGCGCGCCAGCCCGCGTCGAGGTGTTCGCGTGCACGCAGACACCGTACATGGACCGGGACGAACTGGCCCACATGTTCGGGCTGCCCGCGCAGCAGGTGCGCATCATCCCGTCGGCGGTCGGCGGCGGGTTCGGGGGCAAGCTCGACATCTCGATCCAACCGTTGCTGGTCGCGGCCGCGCGCAGGTTCGGCCGCCCGGCGCGGATCGTCTACACGCGTGCGGAGTCGATGGTCTCGACGACCAAGCGGCATCCGGCGAGCATGCGGGCCACGCTGGCCACGGCCGCCGACGGCTCGCCGCTGGCCTACGACTTCCACGGCGACTTCGACACCGGCGCGTACGCGTCGTGGGGGCCGACCGTCGCTAACCGCGTGCCGATCCACGCCAGCGGCCCGTACCGGTTCGAGCACGTGCGGGCGCTGACCCGCGCGGTGTACACCAACAACCCGGTGGCCGGCGCGTTTCGCGGCTTCGG
>CAYGZN010000410.1:0-3172 GCA_964354355.1 uncultured Burkholderiaceae bacterium
CGATCGGTGCGCCGGCCGGTGGCGCCGGCGCCTGCATCACCGGGTCGAGGTCGAATGCGATGTCACCGTCGGCATCGGGCTCGCCGGTGGCGCGCAGCCCCGTGAAGTCGAACAGCCCGCGATCGAGCAGGTGCGACGGGGTCACGCGGGTCAATGCCGAGAAGATGCTCTCGACGCGGCCCGGGAAGCGCTTCTCCCACTCGCGCAGCATCTGCTTGGCTTCGCGCCGCTTGAGGTTTTCCTGCGCGCCGCACAGGTTGCACGGAATGATCGGGAACTCGCGCCAGCGCGCGTAGGCGGCCAGGTCGGCCTCCTTCACGTAGGCCAGTGGACGGATCACCACGTGCCGTCCGTCGTCGGACACGAGCTTGGCGGGCATGCCCTTGAGCTTGCCGCCATAGAACAGGTTCAGGAAGAACGTCTCGAGGATGTCGTCGCGATGGTGGCCGAGCGCGATCCGCGTGGCGCCGAGCTCGGTCGCGACGCGGTACAGGATGCCGCGGCGCAGCCTCGAGCACAGCGAGCACATCGTGCGGCCCTCGGGAATCACCCGCCGCACGATCGAATAGGTGTCCTGGGCCTCGATGCGAAACGGCACGTCGAGCGTGCGCAGGTAGGACGGGAGCACGTCCTCGGGGAACCCGGGCTGCTTCTGGTCGAGGTTCACCGCGACGATGTCGAACGACACGGGTGCGCGCTCGCGCAGCGCCAGCAGGATGTCGAGCAGCCCGTAGCTGTCCTTGCCGCCCGACAGGCAGACCATCACCCGATCGCCTTCGCCGATCATCGCGAAGTCGCCGATTGCCTGGCCGACCTGGCGGCACAGGCGCTTGTGCAGCTTGTTGCGCTCGAACTCGAGCTTGTGGGCGGCGCGCAGGCCGGCTGCGGGCAGGTTCACGTCGTCTGCGCCGCCTCGCCGCGCCGCCTGAACACCTCGACGCCCACCGCGTCGCAGTCCTCGAACGCGGTGAACTTGCTGATGCGCACGCGAACGCCCTGCACCTCGGGCATCGTCAGCAGCCGCTCGATGACCCGCGCGGCCAGCGTCTCGAGCAGGTGGATGTGGCCGTCGCGCACGACCTCGATCATCGCGGCGCGGATGGTCTGGTAGTCGAACACCTCGGCGAGGCGGTCCTGCGACGGGTGGAACTTGTCGTCGCTGATCAGGATGTCGGCGTCCAGCTTCAGCGGCTGGAAGCGGTTCTTCTCGTGCGCGTGCACGCCGATCTGCGCGTCGATGCGCAGGCCACGGATGAAGATCGACTGGGTGTCCATGCAGGCCGTCAGCGGCGCGGGGCGGGGGTGAGGCTGACGTCGCGTGCCAGGGGCTGCAGATGCTGGCCGCCGTCGCACAGGATCACCGAACCGGTCAGCGAGCGGTTGGCCGTGGCGAACACCACCGAGGCTGCGACGTCGGCCGGCACACTCGAACGACCCAGCGGGGAGTGCGCCGCGTGCGCGTGCGCGAACGACTCGTCGGTCTGCAGGTAGCTCGGCAGCGTCAGGCCCGGGGCCACGCCGACCACGCGCACGCGCGGCGCGAGCGCCTGCGCCAGCATCGTCGTGGCCGCCGCCAGCGCCGCCTTGGACAGGCTGTAGGACAGGAAGTCGGGGTTGTACGCGTACAGCTTCTGGTCCAGCAGGTTCACCACCACGCCCTCGGGCGCATCGGGCGGCAGCAGCCGGTGCAGTTCGCGCGCGAGCAGCACCGGCGCGGCCAGGTTGGGGAGCAGGTGGGCCTGCATCGAGCCGTAGCTGACCGAAGCCGCATCGTCGTAGTGAAAGCGTGAGGCGTTGTTCACGACGCAGCGCACCGGCCCGAGTGCGGCCGCCAGGCGGGGCAGCAGCGCGAGCGTCTCGCCTTCGTCCTCCAGGCGGGCGGCCAGCGCGACGGCGCGCCGGCCGATCGCCTCGATCAGCGCCACGGTGCGCAGCGCGTCGTCGCGCGACTCGCCGTAGTGCACACCGACGTCCCAACCGGCACGCGCCAGCGCGAGCGCGATCTCGCGCCCGAGCCGCCGTGCGGCGCCGGTCACGAGCGCAACACCGACGCCGTTCGCGTCGACGGCCGGGGACGGGGCGGCGGTGGCCGGTGAAGTGCCCATGATGATCGGCAGTTTACCCGCAGCCCGGCAGCCGGCCGCAGGGCTGCGGCGCGGCTGCGTGCGACAATCGGCCATGTCGTTGCCCGATCCCGATCCGAGCGCGGTCGCGCACAGCCGCACGCTGGCCGGGAAGATCCACGCGGCGATCGCCGCGCACGGCGGCTGGATCGGCTTCGACCGGTTCATGCAGTTCGCGCTGTACGAGCCGGGCCTCGGTTACTACAGCAGTGCGCGCCGCAAGTTCGGCCCGCAGGGCGACTTCGTGACGGCCCCCGAGCTCTCGCCGCTGTTTGCGGGGAGCCTCGCGCGGCAGGTGTCGCAGTGGTTCGACGAGGTGCCGGCCCGCGTCGTCGAATTCGGCGCCGGCACGGGCCGACTGGCGGCCGGGCTGATCGAGGCCCTGCAGGCGCTGGGCACGCCCGTGGAGCGCTACACGATCGTCGAACTGTCGGCAGACCTGCGTGCGCACCAGCGCGAGACGCTGGCCCGGCACGTGCCGGGCGCGCTGGCGGCGGTCACCTGGCTCGAGCGCCTGCCCGACGCGATCGAAGGCGTGGTCATCGGCAACGAACTGCTCGACGCGATGCCGGTGCGCCTGTTCGAGATCGGCGCGGGCGGGGTCGCGGAGGTAGGCGTGGCGGCAATCGCGCACGGCACGGGCGTGGCCCCGACGGCAGCGGCCTTCGCCTACGAGGTCCGGCCGGCCGAGGCCGCGTTTGCCGCCGCCGTGGAAGCCGCGCTGCAGCGCGCGGGCACGCGTGGCCTGCTCGAAGCCGGGTACCGCTCGGAACTGGGCGAGCAGGCGTCGGCCTGGGTCGCGACGGTCGCCGGCGTGCTGTCGCGCGGCGTGCTGCTGCTGATCGACTACGGGTTCCCGGCGGCGGAGTTCTACCACCCGCAGCGTGCGGGCGGCACGCTGGCCTGCCACTACCGGCACCGCGTGCACGGCGACCCCTTCCGCTGGCCGGGTCTGCAGGACATCACCGCGCACGTCGACTTCAGTGCGGTTGCGCACGCCGCCGCGGGGCAGGGGCTCGAACTGCTGGGGTACACGTCCCAGGCACGCT
>CAYGZN010000411.1:0-3172 GCA_964354355.1 uncultured Burkholderiaceae bacterium
GGTCGCGCGCTGACGAGCGCCCGCCGCGGGCACTGGGGCGGGCCCTGTCGCCCTTCCCCGGGTCTTAGGCATTCCGTCGGATGTCACCGGCGGGCGGCGCTGCCCGGGACCGATTCGATGCGTCCCGAGGGCGGGGGCGACCACCCGCTGGCTACCGACACGCTCACCGACACGCTGATGCGGCTGCCGAGGGACGATCCGTGATCCTCGTCGACACGAACGTGCTGATCGTCGTCCTCGAGGACGACGACTGGGCCGAGTGGTCGATCGGCCCGTTGCGCGCACAGTCTCGGGTTCACGCGTTGGCGATCAATCCGGTCCGACTCGCATCCTCGGGCGCGAGCCTAGCGACGCGCCACCCGCTGTCGCGCCACCCGCTTGCCCCGGCTGCAGCCGACGTGGAGAATAGCTCGTCGCTGCCCGATCGCTGCAAGCCCGCGCCACGCTCGAGGAGACCCTTCGAATGTCCGCCGACCCGCCACACGATGAGCGCATTCCGAGCTGGCGTCGGCACTGGCGGTCGCTGAGTTCGCGATACGCACGCCCGATCACCGTCGTCGTGGTCGTCGCTGGCGGGGTCGCGGCCGCGGGCCACTTCGTCGGCGGCATGCTGGGCTGGTGGGAAGCTTACGAGCGGGTGTTCGGTCACCGCGACTCGGCCGCCACGGCCCAGAAGACGCTGCCGGCGAAGGCCGAGCCGCTGTCGATCGTCGTGCTTCCGCTTGCCGTCGACGGCGAAGACGCGGACGCGGGGTGGTTCGCCGACGCACTGCTCGGCGACGTGATCGCGGAGGTCGCCCTACTGCCGGGCAGCGTCGTGATCGCCCGCGATACGGCGTTCTCGTACAAGGGCCGGACGGTGGACCCGCGCGAGGTCGCACGTGAACTGCGCGTTCGCTACGTGGTGCGCGGCAGCGTGCGCCGAGACGGGGAAGACATCCGGCTCGACCTGGCGCTCGTCGACGGCGAGACAGGGCGGCAGCGTTGGTCCGAGCGGTTCGTGGCCGAGCGAGCCCAGGTCGGTCGGGCGATCGACGAGTTCGTGCAGCGGCTCGGGCGCTCGCTGACGATCGAGGTGACCCGCTCCGCCGGCGAGCGGGCCGCCGCGCTGTCGCCGACCGAGGTCTCGGCCGACGACCTGGCGATGCGCGCGTTCGCGCTGTGGTACCGTGGCTTCACGCGCGAGAACATCACCGAAGCGCTGGCGCTGCTCGATCGGGCGGTGGCGATGGACCCGCAGTCCGTGCGCGGCTGGGCCGGGCTCAGCTTCATGAACCTGAACTCGCTGTCCAACGGCTGGGCGGCCGACCGCGCGGCTACGATGCGCCGGCTCGAGGAAGCGAGGGGCCAGCTCGAGCGGCTCGACGCCGACGGCAACTACACCTACCAGGCGCGGGTGATCCGCGTCTACCTGAAGGGGGACCATGCGCAGTTGCTGCGGATCGCGGAGGCCTGGACGGAGCGCCACGGCACCGCGATTGCCTTCGGTGCGCTGGGCGCCGCGCTGTACCTGAACGGTCGAGCGGACGAGGCCGTCGCCCCGCTGGAGAAGGCGCTGCGGCTCAGCCCCCGCGACACCTACCGGGCCGAGTGGCAGTACCGGCTCGCCCTCGCGCACTTCATCGCAGCGCGCTACGAGCTTGCGCGCGACTGGGGCCGCACCGCCCAGGCGTCGAACCCCGAGCTGTCGTGGCCGCCCGTGCATGCGGCCGCGCTGCTGCGCCTGGGCCGCGACGCCGATGCACGGCAACTCTTCGACGACTTCGCCGCGCGCCACCCGAAGTACGGCGAGGCGCAACTGCTGCAGCGGCTGCCCGGCATGGAGCCGCGCTTCGTCGAAGGCCGCGATCGGCTGAAGGCGAGTCTGAAGGAGCTGGGGCTTCGGTAAGGCTGCGTCCGCCGCTATTCGGGCTTCAGTCCGGCACCGTCGACCAGCCGCTTCCAGCTGGCGAGATCGCTCTGGATCAGCCGCTCGAATTCGGCGGGACTCGCCGGCTTCGGCGCCGGGGAGTTCTGTTTCTGCTCGAAGAACGCGGCCGACTCGGGCAGCACCAGCCAGCGGTTGAGCAGCCCGTTGAGCCGCTCGACCAGGTCCTTCGGCATGGCCTTCGGGCCGAAGAGGCCGTACCACGGGAAGGCGTCGAGCTTGAGCCCCTGCTCGGTCACCGTCGGCACGTCGGGAAGCTGCGGCAGCCGCACCGCCGACGCAGCGGCGATCGCCCGTATCCGCCCCGAGCGGATGTGCGGCATCGGCGTGGCCGAGTCGATGAACGCGACCGGCATGACCCCCGAGATGATGTCGGGCGGCATCTGCGCGACGGTCTTGTACGGCACGTGGTTGATCTGCATGCCGGTCTGGACCTTGAGCGATTCCATCACCAGGTGGCCGCCGGAGCCGATTCCCCACGACCCGTAGCTGAGGTCGCGCCTCGACTTCGCGTACTCGACGAGCTCCTTCAGGTTCTTGACCGGCAGCTCGGGATTGACCACGATCAGGTTGCCGCCGCCGCCGCTGATGAGCCCGATCGGAGTCAGGTCGCCGACCGGGTCGATCGGGGGCCGCAGCATCGTCAGCTTGTTGCCGACGGTGGCGGCGGTGTACGAGATCAGCAGCGTGAGCCCGTCGGGCGGCTGGCGCGAGACCTGCTCGGCCGCGAGCAGCCCGTTGGCGCCCGGCTTGTTGTCGACGATCACCTGCGTGCCCAGCTCCTTGCCGAAGTACTCGGCCATCGGGCGGGCGAACAGATCCGAGCCGCCGCCCGCGCCGCTGGGGATCACCAGGCGGATCGGCTTGCCGGCGGGCCACGCCTGGGCGCGGGCGCCCGGCGACAACGTGCTGGCGGCGGCGAACGCCGCGAGCGAGCCGAGCAGCCGGCGGCGCGTGGCGCGGGGTTTCGGTAGGTCGGTCATGGCAGGCCTTCTGTGCGGTTGAACCGGCGCCAGCATAGGCCAGCCTATTATGACAGGTCAAGGGGGCCAGGATCGGGTGGGCTCGGGGTTCAGGGCACCGAGGGAGGCCACCCACCGGCCGGGATCGACTACAATCCGCGCCGTTCAAACAACCATGAACCAGGAGACTTGGTGGATTCCGTTCACTTTGCATCGCGCGCCCGCTGGGCCGTGCTGGGCGCCGTCGTGGCGCTCGTTGCCGCCTGCGGCGACTCCAACAACG
>CAYGZN010000412.1:0-3165 GCA_964354355.1 uncultured Burkholderiaceae bacterium
CTGACGCCGCTGGTCTTCGAACACCTCGCCCGGCTCAAGCCCGGCGCCGGCGGCGAGATCCAGCTCACCGACGCGCTGGCGCGGCTGATCAACGACGAGCCGGTGCTGGCCTACCGGTTCACCGGCACGCGCTTCGACTGCGGCTCGAAGATCGGCTACCTGCAGGCGACCGTCGAGCTCGCGCTGCGCCACCCCGACGTGCGCGCCGAGTTCGCGGAGTTCCTGCGCCGGCGCGGCGGCTGACGCGGCGCGCACATGTACGCCATCATCGGCGGCAGCGGGCTCGCCAAGCTCGCGGACCTGCAGCTGAAGCGGCGCGAGGTCGTGCGCACGCCGTTCGGCGACCCGTCGTGCGCGCTGAGCTTCGGCGAGATCGACGGCGTCGAGGTGGCCTTCCTGGCACGCCACGGCTACGGCCACACCATCGCGCCGCCGGACATCAACTACCGCGCGAACATCTGGGCGCTTCACCACGTCGGCGTGTCGGGGATCGTGTCGGTCGCCACGGTCGGCGGCATCCGTTCGGACTTCGGTCCCGGCCGGCTGGTGCTTCCCGACCAGATCATCGACTACACGTGGGGCCGCAAGTGCACCTTCTTCGAGGGGCCCGACTTCCCGGTGACGCACGTCGACTTCACGCAGCCGTACTCGCAGCCGCTGCGCCGCCAGCTCGCCCAGGCCGCCCAGGGATTGGGCGAGGACGTCGCCGACGGCGCCACCTATGGCTGCACGCAGGGCCCGCGCCTGGAGACGGCCGCCGAGATCCGCCGCCTCGAGCGTGACGGGTGCGACCTGGTGGGCATGACCGGCATGCCCGAGGCGGCGCTCGCGCGCGAGCTCGACCTGCCGTACGCGGCGCTGGCCGTCGTGGCCAACCATGCTGCCGGCAAGGGCGACAGCCGCAATGCGATCGCCATCGAGGCGATCGGCGCCGTGCTCGACGCGTCTATGGGCCGGGTGCGGCGCATCCTGGCGGCGTTCGCGCGCCAGGGCGTGGCCGCCGCCGCACCGGCGCGGCAGCCGTGATCCGCCGCGGCCAAACGCCGTGATGCACCGGGGCCTGCAGCCGTGATCCATCCGGTGCTGCGCATGGGCGACCCGCGCCTGCTGCGCATCGCGCGTCCGGTCGAGTGCTTCGACACCGTCGAGCTGCACGCGCTGGTGCGCGACATGTTCGACACGATGGCCGATCGCAACGGCGCGGGCCTCGCGGCCCCGCAGATCGGCGTCGACCTGCGCGTGGTCATCTTCGGCTTCGAGCACAACCCGCGCTACCCTGACGCCGAACCGGTGCCCCCGACCGTGCTGGTCAACCCCCGCATCGAGCCCCTGTCCGACGAGGAGCAGGAAGGCTGGGAGGGGTGCCTGTCGGTGCCGGGCATGCGGGGCTGGGTGCCGCGGTTCGCCCGCATCCGCTACGACGGGTTCGACGCTGCGGGCGCGCCGGTCCGCCGCGAAGCAAGCGGCTTTCACGCACGCGTGGTCCAGCACGAGTGCGATCACCTCGACGGCGTCCTCTATCCGCGGCGCATCCGCGACCTGACCCGTTTCGGCTTCATCGAGGAGCTGTTCCCCGGCGAGACGCTTCGCGACGACTGACGCGACGCCACGCCCGCGCGGGCGGGATCAGCCCTGCATCGCCTCGAGCAGTTCGTTTTCGAGCTGGATCTGGCGCCGCGCGCTCGACAGCGCCGCCCCGTCGACCAGGAACACGTCCTCGGCACGCTCGCCCAGCGTGGTGATGCGCGCCGCCTGCAGGTTCACGCCGTGGCGGGCCAGCGTGCGGGCGATCCCGTAGAGCAGGCCGGTGCGGTCGTTTGCGATGATCGACAGCAGGTAGTGCGCGCCGCGCTCGTCGGGGCGCAGGTCGACCTGGGGATGGATCGGGAAGTAGCGCGATCGGCGCGACGCGCGCCCGCGCACCGGGGGGTCCAGCGGCGGGCGGCTGGCCAGCCGCCCGGCGAGCTCGGTCTCGACCAGCGACAGGATGTCGCGGTACTGGCTGGTGTGGGTCGGGTCGACGACCAGGAAGCTGTCCAGCGCCCAGCCGTGGCGCGTCGTGTGGATGCGCGCGTCCAGGATCGACAGGTTCTTGCTGTCGAAGTAGCCGCAGATCCGCGCAAACAGGTCCGGCTGGTCGGGCAGGTACACGACCACCTGGAAGCCTTCGCCGATCGGCGCGAGGCGGGTGCGGACCACGGGCTCGGCGCGGTCCGCGAGGCGCCACAGCACGCGCGTCTGCCAGGCGATGTCCTGCGGGTCGTTGCGCAGGAAGTAGCCGATGTCCAGCTTCGACCAGAAGGCCGCGTAGGCCGACGGCTGCAGACCGTACAGGTTCAGGATGCGCACGGCCTCGGCGCGGCGCGCATCGACGCGCGCGTCGGCGCTGGCCGTCTCGCCGCCCAGCACGCGTTTGGCGCCCCGGAACAGCTCCTCGAGCAGCTTGCCCTTCCAGGCGTTCCACACCTTGGGGCTGGTGCCGCGGATGTCGGCCACCGTCAGCAGGTACAGGGCCGTGAGGCGCCGCTCGGTGCGCGCCAGCCGGGCGAACGCGGTCACCACCTCGGGATCGCTGAGGTCCTGCTTCTGCGCGACCGAGGACATCGTCAGGTGGTGTTCGACCAGGAAGCACACCAGGTCGCGGTCTTCGTCAGACAGCCCGTGGGCGCGGCAGAACCGCGCCGCGTCGCTGCGCCCGAGCTTCGAGTGGTCGCCGCCGCGGCCCTTGGCGATGTCGTGGAACAGCGCGGCCACGTACAGCAGCCACGGGCGGTCGAACGCGGCCATCAGCTGGCTGCAGAACGGGTACTCGTGCGCGTGCTCGGCCATCGTGAAGCGGCGCAGGTTGCGCACCACCATCAGGATGTGCTGGTCGACGGTGTAGACGTGGAACAGGTCGTGCTGCATGCGCCCGACGATCCGACGGAACGCCGGAAGGTAGCGGCCCAGCACCGACCACTGGTTCATGCGCCGCAGCTCGTGCGTGACGCCGCGCGGCGCCTGCAGGATGGCCAGGAACAGCGCCCGGTGCGCCGGGTCGCGGCGAAACGCCGCGTCGATGCCGGTGCGGGCGCGCCAGATCGCGCGCAGCGTGCGGGCCGTCATGCCGGTGAGCTCGCCGCTGTGCTGCTCCATCGTCAGGAACGCGCGCAGGATCGAGCCGGG
>CAYGZN010000413.1:0-3160 GCA_964354355.1 uncultured Burkholderiaceae bacterium
CTAGCGCCGGGCCGCAGCAGTGCCGCAGCAGTGCCGCAGCAGTGCCTCAGCTGTGCCTCAGCCGGGCTGCCCCGGCTCGATCGTGGTGCCTCGCGCGTCGGCCCAGCGCAGCCAGCCGCCACGGCGTGCGTCGGCGTCCCAATCGGGCAACACCCAGCGCGTGCGGTTCGAGCCGCCCACGACCCAGTCGTGTCGAGCCGGGCGGTGCGTGTGGCCGTGGATCATTCGCTCCGCGCCCGAAGCCTGCAGCAGCGTGTCGATCGCCGCCGGATTGACGTCCATCAGGTACTGCGGCATCTCGCGCTTGCCGGCCTCGCTCGCGGTGCGAAGGCCGCGTGCGATCGCCAGGCGCTCGGCCAGCGGCCGGTGCAGGAACCCCTGCTGCCAGATCGGGTCACGGCAGGTGCGCCGCCACTGCTGGTAAACCGCGTCGTCGGTGCACAGCGCGTCGCCGTGCGTGAGCACGGTCGCGGCGCCGTGCAGCTCGATCACGCACGGATCGTCGAGCAGCGTGGCCGAGCACCGGGCACTGAACGACTCGACGCCTGGGGCGGCCGCGGGCAGCGCGACGTCCAGCAGGAAGTCGCGATTGCCGCGCATCAGCCAGACCTGCGTGCCGCGACGGACCAGGCCCGACAGCAGCCCGCCGAGCGTATCGGCGAGCGGGTCGGCGCCGTCGTCGCCGACCCACATCTCGAACAGGTCGCCGAGCAGGAACACGTGCGCCGCATCGCGGCCCAGCGTGTCCAGCGAGTCGAAGAACCAGCGCGCGGTGCGCGGTGCATCGCCCGCGAGGTGGACGTCGGAAGCGAACAGCGCCGGCTCGCCCCGCCCAATGCGCACGGCTACTTGGCGCCGACCCGGGTCACCGACTCGATGACGACCGGCTCGACCGGCACGTCGCGATGCATGCCGCTGGACGACGTCTTCACGTTGCGGATCTTGGTGACCGTGTCCATGCCCTGGACGACCTTGCCGAATACGGCGTAGCCGTTGCCGTCGGGTTGCGGGTAGTTCAGGTTCGAATTGTCGACCACATTGATGAAGAACTGCGACGTCGCCGAATCGGGCACCGAGGTGCGCGCCATCGCGAGCCAGCCGGTGTCGTTCTTCAGGCCGCTGCGCGACTCCAGCGCGATCGGCGGGCGCGTCGGCTTCTGGCGCATGTCCTTGGTGAATCCGCCGCCCTGGATCATGAAGTTGCCGATCACGCGGTGGAACACCGTGCCGTCGTAGTGCTTGTCGTCGACGTACTGTAGAAAGTTGGCGACCGTCGCCGGCGCCTTCTCGGGGTAGAGCTCGACGACGATCTCGCCGGCGGTGGTCTTGATCAGCACCTGGGGATTGGGGGCGGCACTCGCACCGTCGGGCGCGGTCATTGCGATCAGGCAGGCGCCGAGCAGCGGCAGGGCGAGGGCGGGCAGTCGTCGGGTCATCTTCGGTTCTCTCTAAGGTGCGCCGGGGCGTGGGTGCTTCAGCGCAGGTTGCGGATCTCTGCCGGAGCCTGGATCCGCGCGACGAGGTCGCGCGCCAGGGCGAGCTTGGTGGAGGCCGACGTGCTGCGCGGATCCAGCTTGCGGGCCTGTTCGTAGGCGCGCGCGGCCATCTGCAGGTAGACGTCGCCGAGGTTCTCGTGGGCGAGCGCGTAGGTCGGCATTGCGCGGATCGCTTCCTCGAGCGCACGGCGCGCGCCGTCGAGATCGCCCTGCGAGGCGTGGATCACCGCGACGTTGTTGTACGGCTCGGGGAGCTCGGGAAAATCGTCGATCAGGCTGCGGAATACGGCGATTGCCGCCTGCGGCTGCTTGCGATCGTTGAGGATCACGCCGCGCAGGAACCGCAGTTGCGGGTCG
Organism: uncultured Burkholderiaceae bacterium; assembly: GCA_964354355.1. Taxonomy (GTDB): domain Bacteria; phylum Pseudomonadota; class Gammaproteobacteria; order Burkholderiales; family Burkholderiaceae_E; genus CAYGZN01. Next base: position 1,854 of record CAYGZN010000413.1, read on the forward strand.
CGCGGCGTGACCCGCAACGCGCCGTCCACGAGGGCGAGCGAGCCGTCCAGGTTCCCGGCCCGGTATTCGCGCACGGCGGCATCGTAAGGGGCCGGGCCGGCAGGCGGATCGGTGGCCAGCGGCGGAACATTCGGAATCAGCGTCGGCGTCGCGGGCACCGAGGCCGGCTGGGCACCGGCGCGCGCCGGGCCGAGGGCCAGCGCGCCGGCCACGGCGGCGGGCAGCAGGGCACCCAGCGTCGCCGCGAAGGCCGCTGATATACTCCCGCGGTTCGCCGCGACGGCCTCGGAAGCAGGCTGTGGTCCAGCTGTCATGCCGGCATTCTAGCAACGCGGCCCGCCGCCCCCGATCGCATGCTCAGGATCCACAACACGCTGACCCGCCGCAAGGAGGACTTCGTGCCGCTCGAGGCGGGCCGGGTCAGGATGTACGTCTGCGGCATCACCGTCTACGACTACTGCCACGTCGGCCACGGCCGCATGTTCGTCGTGTTCGACTCGGTCGTGCGCTGGCTTCGGGCCAGCGGTTACGAGGTGAACTTCGTTCGCAACATCACCGACATCGACGACAAGATCATCCGGCGCGCGGTCGAGAACGGCGAGCCGATCTCGGCGCTGACCGGGCGATTCATCCACGCGATGCACGAGGACGCCGACGCGCTCGGCGCGGTCCGCCCGGACCACGAGCCCCGGGCCACCGAGTACGTGCCGCAGATGCTCGGGCTGATCGGCCTGCTCGAGCGCAAGGGCTATGCCTATCGCGCGGGCGACGGGGACGTCGACTACGCGGTGCGGCGCTTCGCCGGCTACGGCCGGCTGTCGGGCAAGTCGCTCGACGAGTTGCGCGCCGGCGAGCGCGTGTCGGTCGGCGACGCCAAACACGATCCGCTGGACTTCGTGCTGTGGAAGGCTGCCAAGGCGCAGGACCCGCAGGACGCTCGCTGGGAGTCCGAGTTCGGCCCGGGCCGCCCGGGCTGGCACATCGAGTGCTCGGCGATGGCCACGGCGCTGCTGGGCGAGACGCTGGACATCCACGGAGGGGGGGCCGACCTGCAGTTCCCCCACCACGAGAACGAGATCGCGCAGAGCGAAGCCGCCAACGGCAGCACGTTCGTGCGCTACTGGATGCACAACGGTTTCGTGCGTGTCGACGACGAGAAGATGTCCAAGTCGCTGGGCAACTTCTTCACGATCCGCGAAGTGCTGCGCAAGTTCGACCCCGAGGTGCTGCGCATGTTCATCCTGCGCGCGCACTACCGCAGCCCGCTGAACTACTCGGACGTGCACCTCGAGGACGCGCGGGTGGCG
>CAYGZN010000414.1:0-3152 GCA_964354355.1 uncultured Burkholderiaceae bacterium
GATGAAGTCGCGTTCCTCGAACGTGCGGTCCAGCTCGAGCCGGCCGATCACCGAGCGCAGCGTGGTCTGCGCCAGCTGCGTGATGGCGACGATGAAATTGCTCGAGCCGTACGAGGCCCGCATCGGGTCCGTGACCTGGAAATACAACACGCCGTCGACGGTCAGCTGCGTGTTGTCCTTGGTGATGCAGACCTGGCTCGGGACATCCATCGGGATCTCCTTGAGCAGGTGCTTGTAGGCGACACGATCGATGAACGGCAGGATCACCGACAGCCCCGGCGTCAGCGTCCGGTGGAACTTGCCCAGCCGCTCGACGATCCAGGCGTGCTGCTGCGGGACGACCTTCAGCGTCTGGATCACGAAGACCACGGCCGCCACCAGCACCACGAACGCGATCACGCTGCCGCCGATCATTGAACACCTCCGTCGAGTCCGAACACGGTCCTCATCTCCTGCCCACGATCAGCCGGTTGCCCGAAACCTCGCGCACCGTGAACTCGCCGGGCTCGGCCGTTTCCCCGGCAACCAGTTCCACGGTCCACTGCGTGCCCCGGTACTGCACGCGTGCGGACCGATCCGCGCCCCAGGCCTCGACCCGGACCCGCGCGCCGACATCGGCCACCACGTCGGGGTTGCGGCCCGACGGTGGGGGCGCGCCGGCCGCGGCACGCCGTCGCCGCAGCCAGCCGGCGCCGCCGATGGCGATCAGCGCGGCGACCAGGAACTGCTCCCACAGCGGCAGCCCGGCCCAGGCCGCCAGCCCGCCGGCCAAGCACCCGGCCGCGACCAGCAGCAGGTAGATCGTGCCGGTCAGCAACTCGAGGATGCCCAGCGCAAGCGCCAGCAGCCACCACCAGTACTCAAAGGCCATCTCGGTTCCAGGGACTTGCGATCGACAAGGATCGCCGCTGCCGGTCAACAGGTCAATCGGGCGGCGCGTTGAAGCCAGACCGGCCCCGGCGTTGCTGGCGAACGCTTTTCCGGCTAGGATTCGCCCGCAGCGTGGGGTCGCAATGGGCTTTCGCGCGCCCAATCAGAGGATACCCGACGTATCCGCCAACAATCCCTTCGAGGAGAGAGTTCGATGAATCTGCATCAGAAGGTCCTGAGCTTCGCCGTCGCGGCTGCATTCGGGACGCTGGCCAGCACGGCGATGGCCCAGACCGTCGTCAAGCTCGGCCACGTTGGCCCGCTGACCGGCGGAATCGCCCACTTGGGCAAGGACAACGAGCTGGGCGCCAAGCTGGCGATCGAGGACCTGAACGCCAAGAAGCTGAAGATCGGCGGCCAGGACGTCAAGTTCGAGCTGCTGTCCGAGGACGACGCTGCAGATCCGAAGCAGGGCACGGCGGCCGCCCAGAAGCTGGTCGACGCCAAGGTCAACGGCGTGATCGGTCACCTGAATTCGGGCACCACGATCCCGGCCTCCAAGCTGTACCACGACGCGGGCATTCCGCAGATCTCGCCTTCGGCAACCAATCCGAAGTACACGCAGCAGGGCTTCAAGACGGCGTTCCGCGTCGTGGCGCACGACGGCCAGCTCGGCGGCACCCTCGGGCGCTACGCCGTGCAGACCTCGAAGGCCAAGGCGATCGCGATCATCGACGACCGCACCGCGTACGGCCAGGGCGTGGCCGACGAGTTCGAGAAGGCGGTCAAGAAGGCGGGCGGCACGGTGGTGGGACGCGAGTTCACCAACGACAAGGCGACCGACTTCAACGCGATCCTGACCAAGCTCAAGGGCAAGAAACCCGACCTGGTGTTCTACGGCGGCATGGACGCGGTGGCCGGCCCGATGCTGCGCCAGATGAAGCAGCTCGGCATCAACGCCAAGTACATGGGCGGCGATGGCATCTGCTCGACCGAGCTGATCAAGCTGGCCGGTGACGGCATGGCCGACGGTCAGGTCGTCTGCGCGGAGGCCGGTGGCGTGACCAAGGACAAGATGGCCGCGATGGACGCCTGGAAGGCCCGCTTCAAGGAGAAGACTGGCGTCGAGGTCCAGATCTACGCGCCGTATGTCTACGACGCCATGATGGCCATGGTCGCCGCGATGCAGAAGGCCAATTCCACCGACCCGAAGAAGTACCTGCCCGAGCTGGCCAAGGTCTCCTACGACGGCGTGACCGGCAAGATCCAGTTCGATCCCAAGGGCGACATCAAGGACGGCTCGCTGACGCTGTACACGTACAAGGGCGGCAAGCGCGAGCAGATGATGGTCGTCAAGTAACGGACCCGGTGGCGACGCGCGCCCCTCGGGGCGCGCGCCCACCGCGTGCTACGCTCAGCCGGGTTCGCCCGGCTTTTTTTTCCTCCGCTCCCGCCACGCCAAAACGCCCTGTCCGATCAAGGGGGACTGGTCATGTCCGACTCGACGAATGCCTTCTCTTTCCGCCGCGCGGGCTGGGCCGGCGCGATCGCGCTGCTGCTGGGCGCGTGCGCCGGGCCATCGGGGCCCTCGGGTCCCGCAGCCCTGCCCGCCCCCGAAACGAGCGCGCCGCGGCTGGCCGGCTCGAGCTGGTACTGGCTGGGTTCGGTGACACCGATGACCGCGATCGCGCCGAGCGACCCGGGGTCGTACAACGTCGAATTCCTGGACGGGGGCCAGGCAGCGCTGCAGCTCGACTGCAACCGTGGCACGGCGAGCTGGAAGCAGTCGGGCAGCCGGCTGGAGGTTGGGCCGGTCGCAGGCACACGCAAGATGTGCGCGGCCGGCTCCGACGGCGAGCGCTTCGGCCGGCAGCTGCAGAGTGCGCGCAACGCGCGCCTCGTGCAGGGCCTGCTCGAGGTCGAGCTCGCCGGCGACGGCGGCACGATGACGTTTGCCCGCGATCCCGATGCCAGGCTGCGCAGCTTCGAGTGCTCGGGGGTCGCGCCGATCGTCGTGGCGTTCGGGCGGAGCGACGCCGTGGTCCGCTGGCAGGGAAGCGCGTGGACGCTGAAGCAGCAGGTCACCGCATCGGGGACCCGCTACGGCGCGGACTCGGTGATCCTGTTCAGCAAGGGCAACGAGGCGACGCTGCTGCGCGATGGCAAGCAGGTGGCCGGCCCCTGCATCGCGCGCCGCTGAGGCCCGCGCGCCCTCGAGCCGCGCGCGACGCTGAGGGCCCGCGCGCACTTGGGCCGCGCGCGCCGCCCGGATGCGCGCGGCG
>CAYGZN010000415.1:0-3142 GCA_964354355.1 uncultured Burkholderiaceae bacterium
CTGAGGGGGACTCAGGCGCGCATCTCCGGCGGACCCGTGCAGCGCCTTGTACTTGTCGAACAGCGCCTGGTTCTGGCCCAGGTTCGTCCAGAACTCGATCACGCGCGGCAGGTTCTCGTTGAACGCCGCGCGCAGCTCGGGCGTGTCGGCGACGCCGTTCAGGTGCGACACCACGCCCCAGGCCCGCCCGAGCCGCTCGGTGGCGTCTTCCAGCGGCCGCACGAACGCCTCCCACGTGGGCGGCGTGGCCGGGTCCTCGGCGCGGGCCACGGCGGCGCCGGCCTCGGCCAGCAGCGCGTCGACGGCCGGCGTCACGCACGCGGGGGTGAACGTCGAGAAACGCGGCAGCCCGCTGAAGTCGAGCAGCGGATTGGAATCGGTGGCGGCAGGCGGGTTGGAGGCGGTCATGATGATCGATGGATCGGGAGGTCGCACGGGAACGGATTGTCGCGCATTCGGCGCGACGGCCGCGGGCATCGCGCCGTTGCGGGCAGGGCCATTGTCGCGCCCCGGTTCGTCCACGGCGGCCGCCGGGCCGCAACCGCCATGCCGCTCCGGCCCCGACCGTCTCAGCCGGCCGAGGCCAGGCGCCGCTCCGCTGCCTCGACGGTGTTGACCAGCAGCATCGCGCGGGTCATCGGCCCGACCCCGCCCGGGACCGGCGTGATCCAGCCGGCCACCTGGCTGACACCCGCGAAGTCCACGTCGCCGCACAGCTTGCCGTCGGCGTCGCGGTTCATGCCCACGTCGATGACGATCGCACCGGGCTTGACCATGTCGGCCGTCACCAGTCCGGCCCGCCCGACGGCTGCCACCAGGATGTCTGCCCGCCGCACGTGCGCGGCCAGGTCGCGCGTCTTGCTGTGGCACACGGTGACCGTGGCGCCGGCCGCCAGCAGCATCATGGCCTGCGGCTTGCCGACGATGTTGCTGCGCCCGATGACGACCGCCTCGGCGCCTTCGATGCGGGCGCCCACGTGCTCGAGCATCTTCATCACGCCGTACGGCGTGCAGGGACGAAACAGCGGCGTGCCGGTCATCAGCAGCCCGGCGTTGCTGACGTGAAAGCCGTCGACGTCCTTGTCCGGGGCAATGGCCTCGATGATGCGGTGGGTGTCGATCTGCGCGGGCAGCGGCAATTGCACCAGCACGCCGTGCACCGACGGGTCGGCGTTCAGCGCGTGCACGCGGGCCAGCAGTTCGGCCTCGCTGGTGTCGGCCGACAGGCGGTCCAGCGTCGAGTCGATGCCCACCTCCGCGCAGTCCCTGACCTTGTTGCGCACGTAGACCGCCGAGGCCGGGTCCTCGCCGACCAGCACCACCGCAAGCCCCGTTCGCACGCCTCGCGCGGCCAGGCGCGCGACGCGGGCGGCCACGTCCAGGCGGACCGCGCGGGCCAGCGCGTTGCCGTCGATCAGTTGAGCGCTCATGGCGGGTCGGTTCGGGTCGTGGTGGGCGGAAACGGGCGGCGTCGCGGCGCGCAGGATAGCATCCGCGCCCGCTGCCCGCGGACCGGCCCCGTCGGCCGCCCGGCGCCTCGTCCAGGCGCTGCGCCGGGCCTCTCTGCTAACCTCGTTCGGTCGGCCCGCCGGGCCCTTGGCAGGACCCCCGCATGACCCGTGTCATCCGCCGTGCGCTGCTGTCTTTCCGTGACCTCGCCGTCGCCGCGGGCCCCGTCGCGCTGCTGGCCATCGCATTGCTTTTGCTGGCGTACTGGGCGCTGGACCCGAACCCGCCGCGACGGGTCGTGCTGGTCACCGGTCCGCCGCAGAGCGCCTTCGCGGCGTTCGGCGAGCGGTATCGCAGCGCACTGGCTCGCCACGGCATCACGCTGGAGCTGCGCGCCACCGGCGGGTCTTACGCCAACCTGCGGGCGCTGCGCGAGGAGGATTCGGGCGTGTCGTTCGGGTTCGTGCAGGGCGGCACGCTGTCGCCCGAGGACGCCGAGGACCAGGGCCTGGTGTCGCTGGGCAGCCTGTTCTACGAGCCGGTCTGGATCTTCCACCGGCCCGGACGCGCCGTTGCGGGGCCTGGCGACGCGCGCATCGCCAGGCTCGGTGACATGCGGTCGTGGTCGGTCAACGTCGGCACGCCCGACGGCGGCGGCCCGCAGCTGTTCAACCGGTTGCTGCAGGCCAACCGCATCGACCCAAAGCAGATGCAGCTGAGCACGCTCGGCGACACGGCGGCCGTCGTCGAACTGCTCGAAGGTCGACTCGACGCGGTGATGTTCGCCAGCGCGCCCGAATCGCCGCTGATCCAGATGCTGCTGCAGACCCCCGGGATCGAGCTGCTGGACTTCCCGCAGGCCGAGGCCTATGCGCGCCGCTTCGCGTTCCTGTCGTCGGTCGTGCTGCCCCGCGGGATCGTCGAGATCGATCGCGATCTGCCGCCGCGCGACGTGCCCCTGGTGGCCACGACCTCCACGCTGATCGCGCGCGAGGACACGCACCCCGCGCTGATCCAGCTGATGGTCCAGGCCGCGGCCTCGATCCACGGCACGCCCGGTTGGTTCCGACGGGCCGGCGAATTCCCCAGCGCGCGCAATTCCGAGATCGTCGTGGCCGACGAGGCCAAGCGGTTCTATCGCGACGGCATGCCGCTGCTGCAGCGCTACCTGCCCTTCTGGGTGGCCAACCTGATCGACCGCATGTGGGTGGCGCTGGCCGCGATCATCGCCGTGGTCCTGCCGCTTTCACGGGTCGTGCCGCCGATCTATGCTTTTCGCGTGCGCTCGCGGGTCTTCCGCTGGTACGGCCAGCTGCGCCGCATCGAGGACGACATCGCCGCGTTGGGCGATGCCCCGGGTTCGGGCCGCCCGGGCGGGGGCGCACGCGGCGTCGAGTCGGCGCAGGCCGAGCGCGAGCGGCTGCGCACCGCGCTGGACGAACTCGACGCCCGGGTCGAACACGTCAACATCCCGCTGTCCTACGCCGACGAACTCTACGCGCTGCGCAGCCACATCGGCCTGGTCCGCTCGCGGCTCGGTTGAGTGCCCCGTCGCCGTGCGGCTGCGGCACTCGGCTGTGGGGCATCGGCTGCGGCTTGCCGACTGCCACGATGCTGGATATACTTTCCGGCTTCGTCGGGGGTATAGCTCAGCTGGGAGAGCGCTTGCATGGCATGCAAGAGGTCAGCGGTT
>CAYGZN010000416.1:0-3142 GCA_964354355.1 uncultured Burkholderiaceae bacterium
GGTCGGTTCGCTCGCCATGGCGGGCCATCCCAGTGCCTTCGCCTGCGCGTAGGCGAACGTGACGACGGTTCCGGCCACGTAGGCCAGCAGCCATCCGGAGATGGGCATCCGCTTCGCGGCCTCGTGCACCAGCAGTGCGAACAGCCAGTAGTAGGACAGGCTCAGGTACTCCGTGTTCGCGAGCCCGTCGGCGTGCACGAACAGGGACAGCACCGGCAGCGCGGCCAGCGCGACGGCGGCGCCCCCCCAGGGCGGCAGTCGGCGCACCCGGATCGCGTCACGCAGCCCGCCCCCGGCGATCAGGAGCACGGCGGCGACGGCGAGGGACGCGAAGGTCAGCGGCTTCGACAGCGGCAGGAAGAAGAACGCCGCCCCGAACGCCGCCGACGTCGCACGCGAGGAGGGCATCAGGTCGTGGGTCCCGGTCGGCGCGGCAGGCATTTACCGGCGCATCGGGCACGGCTTGCGCCGCAGGCCGTTGCGAAAAGCGCCGAGTGCGGGTTAGTGTAACGCAAGCCCGCGGGCCCGGGATCGGCGCACCGGCGCGGGTCGGATGCGCGCTGACCGTGCGCGTCCGACCGATTGCGCACCGCGCCGGTGCCGCCGTGCGCACCGGCGCGGTGGCACGCCGTTTGCAAAGATCGGGAGTCTGCGCGACCCTGCATCGGGCCGGGACCGCCGGCAGCCGTTGCGGAGCGCCTCCTTGTCGATACACGTCGCAGTCAACCACGTCACGCACTACCTCTACGACCGGCCGGTCTCACTCGGCCCGCAGGTCGTGCGCCTGCGCCCCGCGCCCCATTCGCGCACGCGGATCCTCGCGTACTCGATGCGCATCGAGCCGGCGAAGCATTTCCTGAACTGGCAGCAGGACCCGCAGTCGAACTGGCTGGCCCGCGCTGTGTTCCCCGAGCGCACGAGCGAACTGCGCATCGAGGTCGACCTGGTCGCCGAGATGGCGGTCTTCAACCCGTTCGACTTCTTTCTCGAACCCCAGGCCGAGCGCTTTCCGTTCGCCTACGAGGACTGGCAGCGCGAGGAGTTGGCGCCGTTTCGCGTGTGCGCGCCCGCCACGCCGCTGTTCGCGCGCTGGCTCGACACCGTGCCGCGCGAGCCGGTGCCGACCGTGGATTTCCTCGTCGAGCTCAACCGCCGGGTGCAGCAGGACGTCGGCTACCTGATCCGCATGGAGCCCGGCGTGCAGACGCCCGAGCAGACGCTGGCCGCGCGCTGCGGATCGTGCCGCGACTCCGCCTGGCTGCTGGTGCAGCTGCTGCGTCACCTCGGCCTGGCCGCGCGCTTCGTGTCGGGCTACCTGGTCCAGCTGGTGCCGGACGAGAAGTCGCTCGATGGCCCGTCGGGCCCCGAGCGGGACTTCACAGACCTGCACGCGTGGTGCGAGGTCTACCTGCCGGGCGCGGGCTGGGTCGGGCTGGATCCGACGTCGGGCCTGCTCGCCGGCGAGGGGCACATCCCCGTCGCGTGCACGCCGGAGCCGGCGTCGGCGGCACCGGTCAGCGGTCTGGTCGAGCCCGCTGAGTGCCGCTTCGAGCACACGATGGGCGTCACGCGCATCCGCGAGTCGCCCCGCGTGACCCGGCCGTACAGCGATGCGCAGTGGGCGGCGATCGTGGCGATCGGGCGGCGCGTCGACGACGACCTGCTCGAGTCGGACGTCCGGCTGACGCAGGGCGGCGAGCCGACGTTCGTGTCGGTCGACGACCGTGACGGCCCCGAGTGGAACACCGAGGCGCTCGGCGCGAACAAGCGCGTGCTGGGGGCCGCCCTGCTGCAGCGCATGCGCGAGCGCTACGGGCAGCAGGGGTTCGTCCACTACGGCCAGGGCAAGTGGTACCCGGGCGAGCAGCTGCCGCGCTGGTCGCTGAACCTGTACTGGCGCCGCGACGGCGAGCCGATGCTGGCGCACGCGCAGCGCGTCGCCGAAGACCCGGCGGGCCATGGCAGTCCCGACGCCGGGCATGCGCGGCAGCTGATCGAGGGCGTCGCGCGCCGCCTGGCGCTGGACCCGCAGGCGAGCTTCGCCGCCTACGAGGACCCGTGGCACTTCCTGCGCCGCGAGGAGCGCCTGCCCGTGAACGTCGACCCGTTCGACTCGAAGCTCGACGACCCGATGGAACGCGACCGGCTGCGGCGGGTGTTCGAGCGTGGCCTGACCGAGGTCGTCGGCTGGGTGCTGCCGATGGGCCAGAACCCTCGCGCGGGCGAGCGCATCGCGCAGCCGGTTCAGTGGTGGCAGTCGTCGGCGTGGCCGATGCGCAGTCACCGCTGCCTGCTGGCGCCCGGCGACTCGGCCATGGGCTACCGGCTGCCGCTGGATTCCTTGCCCTGGGTCGGCCCCGTCGAGTACCCGTGGGTCCATCCGGTCGATCCGAACCAGCCGCTGCCGCCGTTGCCGGCGCGCGAGGGGCTGCTGCCGCCACAGCCGGGCGCCGGACACGCCGGGTTGCCGGACGCGGCCCAATCACCGGTGTCGCCCGTGTCCCCGGCTCAGTCCATCCTGCCGCGCGAGCCGCGCTTCGACGACCCGGCGGCCCGCCAGCGCCTGTCCTGGGGCGATCCCGCGGCGCTTGCGCGCACCGCGCTGTGCATCGAGCCGCGCGACGGCCGCCTGTACGCGTTCATGCCGCCGGCGCAGTCACTCGAGGCCTACCTGCAACTGGTGGCCGCCGTCGAGGCGGCCGCGGCGGAGCTCGGCATGCCGGTCGTGTTCGAAGGCTACGAGCCGCCGCGCGATCCCCGGCTGTCGGTGCTGCGGGTCACGCCCGACCCCGGGGTGCTGGAAGTCAACGTCCATCCGGTCGCGAGCTGGGACGAGCTGTGCGCGCAGATCGAGCACCTGTACGACACCGCGCACCGCTCGCGGCTGTCGACCGAGAAGTTCATGGTCGACGGCCGGCACTGCGGCACTGGCGGTGGCAACCACGTCGTGCTGGGCGGCGCCACGCCGCAGGACTCGCCGTTCCTGCGCCGGCCCGACCTGCTGGCGAGCCTGGTCGGGTACTGGCTCGATCACCCGTCGCTGTCGTACCTGTTCTCGGGCTTGTTCATCGGGCCGACCAGCCAGGCGCCTCGCGTGGACGAGGCGCGCGACGACTCGGTCTACGAGCTCGAGATCGCCTTC
>CAYGZN010000417.1:0-3140 GCA_964354355.1 uncultured Burkholderiaceae bacterium
CGCACGCGCCGCAACGTCGTCGCCACGGCCATCCTGTCTGTGTTCCTCGGTGCCGTGCCGGCCGCGGCCCAGGACAAGCCCGTCACGCTGCGCTACGCGAGCAACGCGCCGCCGACCTCGCCGTGGGCCAACCAGATCAACCGCTTCGCCAAGGACGTCGACGAAGAGAGCAAGGGCACGGTCAAGATCGAGCCGTTCTTCGGCGGGCAGCTCGGCAACGAGCAGGACACGATCCAGCAGGTCGCCCGCGGCCGCATCGACATGGGCGGCTTTGCCTCCGGGGCGGTGGCGCTGCTGGTGCCCGAGTTCGCCCTGCCTGCGCTGCCGTTCTACTTCAGCAGCGTCGCCGAGGCCGACTGCGTGCTCGACCAGCACCTCGCCAAGCCGATGGGCGACCTGCTGGCCGCCAAGGGCGTGATGCTGCTGGGCTTCGCGGAGGTCGGCGAGATCAATTTCGCCGGCAAGCGGCCGTTCGCCGCGCCCAAGGACGTCGCCGGCACCAAGATGGTCAGTTACAACAAGATCAACTCGATCATGTGGACCGCGCTCGGCGCCAACTCGTCGTTCATCGGCGTGCCCGACTGGTCGTCGGCGCTGCAGACCGGCCTGGTCGACGCCGTGGGCACGCCGATGGCGCTGTACGTGCCGTCGGGGCTGAACAAGGTGGCGCCGGTGCTCACGCGCACGCAGGCGTGGAACTCGCCGAGCGGCACGCTGATCAACAAAGGCATCTTCGACAAGATGAGCAAGGCGCAGCAGGACGCGCTGCTGCGGGCCGTGGCCAAGGTGCCGGTCGAGACGATGCGCAACGAGATCCGCGGCGTCGAAGGCGCGCTGCGCGCCGCGCACGTCAAGGGCGGCGGCCAGATCGTCGAGCTCACGCCCGAGCAGCGCGAGGAGTGGCGCAAGGCGCTCGCCGGAGCCTGGCCGGAGATGGTGAAGTCGATGGGCGGCGACGGCGACAGGCTGTTCAAGATCGTCGAGGCCGGCCGCGCGGCGTGCGCCAAGAAGTGATCGACCGGGCTCGCTCCGTCTAACCGAACGACGCGTTCATGACGACCGAGTGGCAGCCGCCACCCGCGCCGGCGGGGGCCCAGCGGCTGTTCGAGCGCTGGCACCGCATCGAGTGCTGGATCGCGGTGGCCGCGTTCTCGTTCATCGCGGTGCTGCTGGTGCTTGACGTGCTCGGCCGCGAGCTGCTCGGGCCGATCTCGCAGGCGCTGGGCCTGAAGCTCGGGGCGACCGGCATCCTGGGCGCGCAGAAGATCTCGGTGTTCGCGCTGGTGGTCGGCTCGTTCTGCGGCATCGGCGTGGCGACGGCGACCAACTCGCACCTGGTGCCGCGCGTCGCCTACTCCTGGGTGCCGGCCAGCTGGTCGCCGGCGCTGAACCGGCTGGCCGACGTGATCACCGGGACCTTCATGGTCGCGGTGGCGTGGTACGCGCTGCAGTTCGTGCTGGACTCGAAGGCGTCCGGCATGCGCGCACCGGTGCTGAACTGGGAAGTCTGGCCATTCCAGCTGGCGATTCCGCTCGGCTTCCTGTCGGCAGCGGCGCGCTACTTCATGTTCGCCGTGTGGCCGGTGCTCAAGCCGAAGCCGCCCGAGGTCCAGGAATGACCGGGAGCCGGCGTTGACCGCGCTGCTGCTGCTGCTGATGGTGCTGGCGCTGCTGGTGCTGCGCCAGCCGCTGCTCGTGATCCTGCTGTCGCTGTCGGCGGCCGTGCAGCTGATCTGGGGCCGCGGCCAGCTCGACTACATCATCGAGGACATGTGGGTCGGGCTCGACAAGGAGCTGATCCTGTCGATCCCGCTGTTCATCCTGTGCGGCAGCGTGATGACCCGCGGCACCACCGCCAAGCGGCTGATCGCGATCATGGAGGCGCTGACGCGCAGCCTGCCGGGCGGTCTGGGCGTGACCTGCGTGCTCAGCTGCGCCGTGTTCGCGTCGATCTCGGGATCGTCGATCGTGACGATGCTCGCGGTGGGCACCGTGCTGTACCCGGCGATGCGCGAGGCCAACTACGACAACAAGTTCTCGCTCGGCGCGATCATGTCCGGCGGCACGCTGGGCATCATCATCCCGCCGTCGATCCCGCTGATCATCTACGGGCTGGTGACCGAGACGTCGATCACCGACCTGTTCCTGGCCGGCGTCGGCCCGGGCCTGCTGCTGACGGTGATCCTGTCGGCCTACGCAATGTGGGCCAACCGTCACGTGCCGCCGCGGCGCTTCGACGCGCGTGCGCTGTGGACCGCGCTGCGCGAGGGCATCTGGGCGCTGCTGCTGCCGGTGATCCTGCTGGGCGGCATCTACAGCGGGTTCTTCACGGCCACCGAGGCGGCGGCCGTCGCGCTGGCCTACGCGATCCTCATCGAAACCTTCGTGCACAAGGAGTTCAAGCTGCACGAGTTCTACGAGTCGGTGCTCGACCTGTCCAAGCTGGGCGGCTCGCTGTTCCCGGTGCTGGCGGTCGCACTGAGCCTGAACATCGTGCTGATCGAGCACCGCGTGCCGTCGCAGATGGTCGGCCTGGTGCAGGGCTACATCGACAGCCCGCTGATGTTCATGCTGGTGGTCAACGTGCTGCTGCTGATCGTCGGCTGCCTGATGACGACCGGCGAGGCGATCCTGGTGCTGGCGCCGCTGCTGGCGCCGCTGGCCGCGGCCTACGGCTACGACAAGGTCGTGTTCGGCATCATCATGATCCTGAACTTGGAGATCGGCTTCCTGACGCCGCCGGTCGGGCTGAACCTGATCGTCGCGATGACCGCGTTCAAGCAGCAGTTCGGCCTGCTGTGCCGGGCCGCGGTGCCGTTCATCCTGCTGATGCTGGTGGGCCTGGCGCTGGTGATCTGGCAGCCCGGCATCGCGATGTACTTCGTCACCGGCAAGTGGTGAACTGCTAGGACTTCGCCCCCGGCTTGGGTCGCTTGCGGACGGTGATTGCGCCGTCCTTGCGGGGCAGCTTGAACGCCTCGGCCAGCTCGGGCGTGACGTCCTGAGGCTCGACGCCGATGTAGCCGCGCACGACGGTGCCCGTCTTGACGATCTGCTCGATCACGCTCTGTGCGGTGGAGATCGGGATCGCGAAGCCGATGCCCAGCGAGCCGCCGGTGCGCGAGTAGATGGCGGTGTTG
>CAYGZN010000418.1:0-3137 GCA_964354355.1 uncultured Burkholderiaceae bacterium
CTACTACGGCGCGATGTACGGCGGCTCGACGACCTCGATCCTGCTGAACACGCCCGGGGAGACCGGCACGATGGTGACCGCGCTCGAAGGCTTCAAGATGGCCAAGAACGGGCGGGCCGGCGCGGCGCTGGCCACGTCCGCGATCGGCTCGTTCGTGGCCGGCAGCATTGCGACGGTGCTGGTCACGCTGTTCGCGCCGATCGTCGCGGAGTACGCGGTCCGGCTCGGACCGCCCGAGTATTTCAGCCTGATGCTGCTCGCGTTCACGACGGTCAGTGCGGTGCTGGGCCAGAGCGCGCTGCGCGGGCTGACCTCGCTGTTCGTGGGTCTCGCCGTGGGGCTCGTCGGCATCGACCAGATCACCGGCCAGGTGCGCTACACCGGCGGCATCCCCGAATTCATGGACGGCCTGGAGGTGGTGCTGGTCGCCGTCGGCCTGTTCGCGGTCGGCGAGACGCTGTACAACGCGCTGTACGAAGGGCGCGTCCAGCAGTCGATGAACCGGATGAACAAGGTGCACATGACCCGCGGCGAATGGCGCCGGTCGTGGCCCGCCTGGCTGCGCGGCACCGCGCTGGGCTTTCCGTTCGGCACGATCCCGGCCGGCGGCTCGGAGATCCCGACCTTCCTGAGCTACGCCGCCGAGAAGAAGCTGTCGAAGCATCCCGAGGAGTTCGGCACCATCGGTGCCATCGAGGGCGTGGCCGGCCCCGAGGCCGCCAACAATGCGGCGGTGACGGCCACGCTGGTGCCGCTGCTGACGCTGGGCATCCCGACCTCGGTGACCGCAGCGATCCTGCTCAATGCGCTGCAGAACTACGGCATCCAGGCCGGCCCGCAGCTGTTCCAGACCTCGTCGGCGCTGGTCTGGGCGCTGATCGCGTCGCTGTACATCGGCAACGTGATGCTGCTGGTGCTGAACCTGCCGCTGGTCGGCATGTGGGTCAAGCTGCTGAAGATTCCGCGGCCGCAGCTGTATGCGGGCATCCTGATCTTCGCGACGGTGGGCGTCTACGGCATGCGCCAGAGCAGCTTCGACCTGTTCCTGATGTTCGGCATCGGCATGGTCGGCGTGGCGATGCGCCGCTTCGACTTCCCGACCGCACCGGTCATCGTCGGCATGATCCTCGGGCCGCTGGCCGAGGCGCAGCTGCGCAACGCGCTGTCGATCGGCGAAGGCAGGTGGTCGGTGCTCGTCGAGCGGCCGGTCTCGGCGGTGCTGCTGGCGTGCGTCGTCGCGATCCTGGTGGTGCCGCGGCTGATGGCGCTGCGCCGGCGCTGAGGCGTCGGGTCGCGCACGAGCCGGACGGCTCGCCGCTGCGCGAGTCCGGTTACGCCCGCGCCAGCCCGCGCTGCGCCAGCCGCCAGCGCAGCGTGTCGATGCGGTCCTCGCCGAAGAACGGCTCGCCGTCGAAGGCGAAGGTGGGCACGCCCCAGTGTCCGGCCTGCGCCAGCGCCTGCTGGTTGGCTTCGACCGCTGCGCGATGCGCGGCGGGATC
Organism: uncultured Burkholderiaceae bacterium; assembly: GCA_964354355.1. Taxonomy (GTDB): domain Bacteria; phylum Pseudomonadota; class Gammaproteobacteria; order Burkholderiales; family Burkholderiaceae_E; genus CAYGZN01. The sequence goes on from CAYGZN010000418.1 coordinate 1,500, forward strand.
GGCGATCGCCCGGTCCATGTCGGCCAGGTCGAGCCCGGCACGGGCCGCTGCCTGCGCCAGGTGGTCGCCCGAATTCCAGCCGCGCGTGCCACCGAAGATCAGCCGCGACACCTCGAACGCGAACGCCAGGCCCCTTGCGCGCCGCTCGGCCTCCACGCCCAGCCAGGTCAGCCGCTGGATGTGCGGCTGTTCGGCGGCGATTGCGTAGGTCGTCATGTCCTGAACGATCGGGTCGGGCGACGGCCACGCGAACGGCAGCCCCAGCATCTGCGCACGGCGCGGTGCGTCCAGCCGGATGTAGCGGGCGCGCTTGACGTTGTCGGGATTGAAGAACGACGGGTCGCGCACGGCCAGCGGCAGAACCGGGCGGAGCCGGACGGCGACGTCGAAGTCCTGCCCGAGCCGGATCGCGCCGGGCACCGCCAGGTACGAGTACGGGCTGCGGAACGACCAGAACAGGTCGACGGTGCCGCTCATGCCCGACGCCCCGAGTGTGCGGCGTGTCTCACGGCCGCTCCTGCAGCGTCATGCGCAGGCCGACCGGCGCCATCGTGAAGGCCAGCCGCTCCTGCGCGTCGCCGCCGCCGGCGGGCGCGACGCCGACGATCTCGAAGCGGCGCAGCAGCATCGCCATCGCCATCTTCATTTCGAGCAGCGCCAGGTTGCGGCCCGGGCACATCCGGGGCCCGGCCCCGAACGGCATCGACACGCGCTTCGCGGAACTTGCGGCCTGCCCGGGTCGGCCGTCGGCCAGCCAGCGCTCGGGCTCGAACGCGGCGGCGTTCGGGAAGAACCGTTCGTCCATCGTGTCGTGGCGCATCAGGCCCAGGATGCGCGTGCCGGCGGGCACGCGCACGCCGGCCACGACGGTGTCGCGGATCGCGTCGGCGGCCACGAACGGCGCCACCGGCTTCAGGCGCATCGTCTCGTGGGCGCAGGCCTCGACGTAGTCGAGCGCGGCCATGTGCTCCAGCGTGATCACCGGCGCATCGCCGGCCACCCGCAGCACCTCGTCGCGCGCACGCTGCAACGCCTGCGGGTGGCGGTGCAGCAGCCAGATCATCCAGGCCAGCGTGTTGGCGGTGGTGTCCTCGCCGGCCAGCAGCATCGTCAGCACGTTGCCCGCCACGTCGCGGTCGTCCAGACCGCTGTCGCCCTGGTCGGCGGCGGCGATCATCGCCTCGAGCAGGTCGTGCGGGTGCTCGCGCCGCGACGGGTCGGCGTCCAGCCGCTGGCGGGCCTGCGCGATGAACCCCTCGATGGCGGCGCGCACGGCGACCACGCTGCGGTCGAGCCGGCGGTCCGCGGGCAGCTTGACGTAGCGCCACAGCGGCACCGGCGCCAGCAGCCGCTTCCACAGCATCGGGAAGATCTGGTCGATGTGCCGCTGGATCACGTCGTCGTCGGACTGCAGCGTGTTGACCTCGGCGCCGAACGCGAGCCCGGCGATCGCATCGACGGTGAAGCGCATCAGGTCGGCCTGCAGGTCGATGGCCGTGGCCCGGCGCGCGGCCGACTGCCAGCGCCCGTGCAGCCGCTGCGTGACCTTGGCCAGCGCCGGGAAGTACGCGCGGATGTGGCGCGGGTCGAAGCCTGCCATCACCATCCGGCGCTGCCGCTTCCAGGCCTCGCCGTTGG
>CAYGZN010000419.1:0-3122 GCA_964354355.1 uncultured Burkholderiaceae bacterium
CCGGCAGGCGGTCCAGCTCGGATTGCTGCGGCTGATCGTGGTGTCGCCACCGTTCATGTTCAGCAGGCCCGACTCCCAGGACAGCTGGATCGCCTCGGCCGGGGCCACGCAGTCGCCGGTCCACAGGAACACGGTGGTGCGCTTGCCGGGCGGGGCGAGCCGCGAATCGATGTAGCGGGCGGACCCGACGATCTCGGCCTCGAGGGTCGGGGTGTAGTCGGGCACCGCGAGGTTGTAGCGGGCGTCGGTGCGCCCGGCCAGCGCCGCGCGCCAGTTGAACGGGTGCGAGTACGAGTGGCTGGCGATCTCGACGTTGGGCATCGCGAAGATGCGACGCGCGACGTCCTCGAGGGCGGGCGACTGGCTGGCGTAGACGCCGCTCGCCGCGGTCTCGCCCTGGATCACCGAGATCGTGTGAGGCACCGGGTACCGCGCGATGAACTCGCGCAGCATCACCTCGCTGGCCAGGGGGGCGCCGGGCAGCTCCGCGCGCGACGCGAAACCGTCGCCGTCGACGTGGATCAGCAGCAGGCGCCGCCCCGCTTCGGTGGTCGGGTCGGGCACCGGCATCTCGGGCAGCGCCAGCGCCTGGCGAAGGAAGCGGATCGGCTGGATCGCCCAACGATGCTGGTCCTTGACGCGCAACTCGACGACCGCGAACGGGGCCAGCACGAATCCGCCCCACGAGGTGATCGCCGCGGCGTCGAACCGCGTGCCGCGCGCATCGGCCAGCTGCAGCAGGCGTTCGACCGGCTCGTTCACGGCCAGCGTTTGCAGGTCGCCGCGGTTGGGCGTCGGCTCGATCTCGTGGCCGATCATCGGGTCGCGCGCCACGATCCGCAGCGGCGCCTCGACGCGCCCGCCGAGCACCGACACGCCCAGCAGCGACCCGAGTCCGCCGTCCAGCGGCACGCCGAAATTGTTGAAGAAGGCCAGCCGCAGGCCCTGTTCGCGCGCACCCCGGATCCAGCCACCCAGGTCGACCTTCGTGCCCGAAGAACCGGAGTTGAACCAACCCACGACGCCCGCGTAGCGATCGGCCAGCGGGCCGGTCGGCGGCGGCCGCTCGTTGATGTTCCACAGCTCGACGCGATAGCCCAGGTACTGCAGCGGCATCGCCAGGAAGCGGTGCGGGTCCGAATAGACCGGATCCTGGTCGGCCGGCGCGTCGTGCAGCACCAGCACGCGCCGCGGCAGGACCTCGATCGTGCCGACGCCGATCGTCGCCAGCTCCGGGTCGGTGACGTACGGGGTGATGCCGAGCGCGGCGATGCGACGCGCCGTGGCGCGCGCCGCCTCGCGCTGGCCTGGGGGCACGTAGTCGATCGCGATTGCCGGCAACCGCAGCGCGTCGCGCGCCCGCGCCAGCTGCTGCGACAGCCACTGCCGATCGGTCTCGCTGACCTCGACGTGGCGGCGCTGCGCGTGGTCCCACCCGGCGTACAGCGACTCGGCCGCCACGGCCGACACGAGGTGGCGGATCGCCGGCAGCACCTCGAAGCCGCGGTTCACGATCAGCCGCGCTTCGGGAAACCGCGCCTTGAGCGCCTCGACGGCCCGCACCAGCCCCGCCTCCTGTGCGGCGCGAACCGCCGGGTCGATCGAGATCAGCTGGTACGAGTCCATCGTGTCCAGGAAGAAGCCGCGATAGCCTTTCTCCCACAGCGGGGCGACCAGTTGCTCGACGAGGAACGCCGGCCACTGCGGGTGCGCCTGGTCGATCACCCGCCCGCCCCAGGTCGCGTTCGTGCCCGCCATCAGGCCGCGCGGGGCGCGCGCGAACGCCTCGCGCGACGGCAGCATCTCGCCGATCGACAGGTACGCGAACAGCTCGGAGCGCCCGGCGCTGCGCTGCAGGTGGCGCCCGGGATCGATCGCGTGGTCGGGCTCGACGACGACGACGTCGAACGCGCGCAACTGCTCGAGCGGCGGCTGGGCGCCGTAGTGCAGCGCGATCGACCAGCCGGGCGCACCGATCGGTGTGCGCACGACCGCGGCTGCGGGGCCCGGCACCTGTGCCGGGGCCGATGCCAGGCACAAGGCTGCGGCCGCCGCGGCCGCCACGGTCGCAGCGCGGCGCAGCCACGCGCTCAGATGACGGCGTGGCATGGACACGGCAGATCGTTCAGGCGGTGGTGCATCGGGCGCTCGTCGGGCGGGGCATCGGTGGCTTGGGCCAGTCGTGGGACAATCACGCGGATTATATGGACTGCGCCGCGCGCGCTGGCGGCCCTGGCAATGCTGACCCATCCCAACTTCGACCCGATCGCGCTGCAGATCGGCCCGCTGGCGATCCGCTGGTACGGGCTGATGTACCTGCTGGCCTTCCTGGCGTTCTACCTGCTGGGTCGATCCCGCGTGCGCACGCCGCACTACGCGGCCTCGACCGGCATGACGCCCAAGGACGTCGAGGACCTGCTGTTCTTCGGCGTGCTGGGCGTGGTGATCGGCGGGCGGCTGGGCTACGTGCTGTTCTACAAACCGGGCTACTACCTGCAGCACCCGCTGGAGATCTTCGCGGTGTGGCAGGGCGGCATGGCGTTTCACGGCGGGCTGATCGGCGTGCTGGCGGCGTGCTGGCTGTTCGCCCGTCGGCGCGGCATCGGCTTCTTCGCGCTGATGGACTTCGTCGCGCCGCTGGTGCCGCTGGGGCTCGCCGCCGGGCGCATGGGCAACTTCATCAACGGCGAGCTGTGGGGGCGTGTCACCGACTTCCCGTGGGCCATGGTGTTCCCGCAGTCGGGCTCCAATGCGCCGCGGCACGCCTCGCAGCTGTACCAGTTCGCCGGGGAGGGGCTGCTGCTGTTCGCGCTGCTGTGGTGGTACTCGTCCACGCCGCGCGCGGTCGGGCGCGTCTCGGGCGCTTTCCTCGTCGGCTACGGCCTGCTGCGGTTCATCGCCGAGTTCGCCCGCGAGCCCGACGCCTTCCTGGGTTACCTGGCGCTCGGGCTGACGATGGGGCAGCTGCTGTCGGTGCCGATGGTGCTGTTCGGCCTGTTCCTGCTGCTGCGCAAGACCTGAGTCGACCACGCCTCGACCGGCAGCGTGCCGGCCGGCACGCTGCACTGCAGCGTGATTCATAATTATGAATCACGGATGATGGCGGCCTGACACGCTGGCCA
>CAYGZN010000420.1:0-3109 GCA_964354355.1 uncultured Burkholderiaceae bacterium
GGCGCGTTCCCGGCGGGCGCCGCGGGCCCGCCGTTGCCGCCGGCGTGGGCGCCGTCGCCCCCGGCGTGCGCGTCCGCGATGAACTGGCCCTTGATCGTCGCCGACCTGCCCCGGAACACCGCCACCATCCGCCCCTTCTGGTCGGTCACGCGCATGTCGTAGACGCCGCTGCGTCCGGCCACGTGCACCTCGACGCCTTCGGAGGTCAGCTCGTCGCCCTCGTGCGCGGGCGCCAGGAAGTGGATCTCGGCGCTGGCGGCAACCGCGCGCTGGTTGTGGCTGTTGCAGGCGAATGCGAACGTGCTGTCAGCCAGCAGGAACATGTAGCCGCCGTGGCAGATGCCGTGCCCGTTGGTCATGTCGCGCCGCACCTTCATCCGCAGCCGCGCGTAGCCCGCGCGGACCTCGACCAGCTCCATGCCGAGCGCCTGCGAAGCCCGGTCGTCGGCCCACATCAGGCGGGCGACTTCCTGCGCCAGCGAATCAGCGTTCGTCGTGCTCATCGTGCTCATGCCGCAGTCGCATCCTGGTGTCCAGCGCCGGGCCCATTCGGGCCGGATCCCGTTGCGGGCGGTCGGCCCGGGCCCGCATCGCCTCAGCGCCCTTCGAACTTCGGGGCGCGCTTGTTCAGGAAGGCGTTGACGCCCTCCGAGTAGTCGTGGCTGGCGCCCAGCTGCGTCTGCAGGTCGCGCTCCAGGTCCAGCTGCGCGTCCAGCGTCGAGGTCGCCGCGTGGCGGATCGAGTGCTTGATCGCCGCGAGTGCGCGCGTCGGCATCGCGGCCAGTCGCCGCGCCAGGGCGTCCACGTCGGCGTCGAGCCGGTCGTCGTCGACGCACTTCCAGATCAGGCCCCACTGCTGCGCCTGCTCGGCCGTCAGCTTCTCGCCGAGCATCGCGAGGCCCAGCGCCCGTGCGGTCCCGACGCTGCGCGGCAGCAGCCAGGTGCCCCCGGTGTCGGGCACCAGGCCGATGTTCACGAACGCCTGCAGGAAGGCGCTGGAGCGCCCTGCGACCACCAGGTCGCAGGCCAGCGCCAGGTTCGCGCCGGCGCCGGCGGCGATGCCCTGCACGCGCGCGACGACAGGCTTGGGCAGCGACTGCAGTCGCCGCACCAGCGGATTGAAGTTCTCGTGGATCAGCTGCCCCAGGTCGGTCATGCTGCCCGGCTCGAACGACAGGTCCGCCAGGTCCTGGCCCGCGCAGAAACCGCGGCCGGCGCCGGTCAGCACCACGCAGCGCACCGCCGGGTCCGACTCGATCCGGTCCATCGCCGCCCGCAGGTCCGCGTGCATGCGCCGCGTGAAGCTGTTGAGCTTGTCGGGGCGGTTCATCGTGACCCGCGCCACGCCATCGGCGATCGCCAGGATCACGGTGCTGTCGGTCGTCATCGGGTGTCTCCGTGCCGGCTTCAAGAGCGCGCCGGCGGCGAGCGAGCGTAGCATAGCCCGGGCCGCCGTTCGACCCGCCGGGTGGGGCACTCGGGGGTCGCTATCATTGCCGGCACGGCGTGCAGTGGCACGCCCCCGTTCCGTTGCACGCCATCCGACATCCGGAGGACATCGATGACAGAAAGCCGCTACGCAACCCTGCTGGTCGAGACCCGGGACCGGGTCGGACTGATCCGGTTGAATCGCCCGAAGGTACTCAATGCGCTGAACGACGAGTTGATGGACGAGCTCGGCGCCGCGCTGCTCGCCTTCGACGCCGACGACGCCATCGGCGCCATCGTCCTGACGGGCAGCGACAAGGCGTTCGCCGCCGGCGCCGACATCGCGGCGATGGCCGGGTGGTCGTACATGGACGTCTACAAGACCGAGTACGTGACCCGCAACTGGGAGCACATCCGGCGGGTGCGCAAGCCGGTGATCGCGGCCGTCTCGGGCTTCGCGCTGGGGGGCGGCTGTGAGCTCGCGATGATGTGCGACTTCGTGATCGCTGCCGACACCGCCCGTTTCGGGCAGCCCGAGATCAAGCTCGGGATCATCCCGGGCGTCGGGGGCACGCAGAGGCTGCCGCGCGCGGTCGGCAAGTCCAAGGCCATGGACCTGTGCCTGACTGGGCGGATGATGGACGCCGCCGAAGCCGAGCGCGCGGGGCTGGTCTCGCGGGTGGTGCCCGCCGCGCGGGTGCTCGACGAGGCGCTCGAGGCCGCAGCGACCATCGCGGGGTATTCGCTGCCCTCGGTGATGCTGCTCAAGGAGTCGCTGAACCGTGCCTTCGAGGCGCCGCTGTCCGAAGGGCTGTTGTTCGAGCGGCGCGCGTTCCACGCGCTGTTCGCGACCGAGGACCAGAAGGAAGGGATGCGGGCGTTTCTGGACAAGCGGGCACCCCGGTTCGCCCACCGTTGACCATCGGGCCAATGCGGGAAGGCGGCATCGACTCGGCTTGCTCACGCAGCTGGCATTGACCTGCGATCTCTGTTATGATGTTGGGCTCTGTGGGGTGGTGGCGTTTTGCGCCCCACAGGGGTCCCCGGCCGGGGCGCTGCAGAGCGCGGTGGCCAGTCAACTTGACAGGGGATCGGGGGCGGGTCATAATTCCGCTTCTGTGCTGATCGCGAATCAGCGTGCTCTTTAACAATCAAACAGCCGATAAGTGTGGGCGTTTAGGCGGATGCGCCAAGCCACGCGGGGAGGGCCGTCGCAAGACGGGCCGAGCCAAGTGGCCCTAAGTTAAACGCTCACAGAAATGATCAAGGTCGCCATGATTCGTCATGGCATCCAACGATCAATTCCAATGAGCAATGCGACTTACCAAAAGTAAGTTGCCCAAGATTGAACTGAAGAGTTTGATCCTGGCTCAGATTGAACGCTAGCGGCATGCCTTACACATGCAAGTCGAACGGCAGCACGGGGGCAACCCTGGTGGCGAGTGGCGAACGGGTGAGTAATACATCGGAACGTGCCCAGTAGTGGGGGATAACGTAGCGAAAGCTACGCTAATACCGCATACGACCTACGGGTGAAAGCGGGGGATCGCAAGACCTCGCGCTATTGGAGCGGCCGATGGCAGATTAGCTAGTTGGTGGGGTAAAGGCCTACCAAGGCTACGATCTGTAGCTGGTCTGAGAGGACGACCAGCCACACTGGGACTGAGACACGGCCCAGACT
>CAYGZN010000421.1:0-3108 GCA_964354355.1 uncultured Burkholderiaceae bacterium
CGCCTCGATGGCCACGCCCCACGTGCCGGCCACGACCAGCGGGCTGCGCAGGCGATAGCTGCCGTCGGCTTGGCGGTCCAGCCCAAGCCGCCGATCCTGCTCGGCACGCACCGGGTGGGTCAGCACGACGGTGATCGACTCAGGCAGCGGGCCCGTGCCGCCCGTCAGCCGGACGGTCAGGTCGTTGCCGTCGCGCAGGTCGATCTGCGTCTGCAGGCCCAGCGCCTCGGCGCGCGCCTCGCGCTCGAGCGAGCGGTTGATCGCCAGGCCCCGCTTGTAGTAGTCGTCGGCGACGTTGCTGTCGGCGCGCTGGGCCGCGATCCACCAGGTGGTCAGGCCGGCGACGACCGTGGCGGCGGGGATCCCGACGATCATCCAGACCAGCGGCTCGCGCCAGGCCGGGCGGGCGCGGGGGTCGGGCGCGGCGTCGGTCGCTGTGGCGGACATCTCGTCTCCTGGGGTTCGGGGTCGTCGGGCGCTCAACGCGGCACCACGAACGTGGCCTTCTCGCGGCGTGCCAGGTTCGGGTCGTCGAGGGCCTGGATGACGAAGCGGATCTCGTTCGAGCCGGGCTTGCCCACCGACGGCGGCACCTGCACGTTGACCGGCACCGCGCGGTTGGTGGCCGCCGCGACGTCGTACTCGCGCGGGCCCGCGAGCACGATCCCGTCGAGGCCTTCGACGCTGACCGACAGCCGGTGCGGGCGCTCGTCGGCGTTCATGAAGTGCAGCCGGTAGGTGTTCTCGACGTTGCCGGCGTCGACGATGCGCGCCAGCGTGTTGCGGTCGCGGATCACGTCGACCCGCAGCGGGTTGCGGGTGGCGAGCGAGCCCAGCAGCAGCCCGGTCAGCACCGTCAGCAGCGTCGCGTACACGATCACGCGCGGGCGCAGCACGCGGCGCAGCACCTGCGATTTGCCGAGGTGGTCGGCCAGCGCATGCTGCGTCGAGTAGCGGATCAGCCCCTTGGGGTAGCTCATGCGCTCCATCACGGTGTCGCACACGTCGACGCAGGCCGCGCAGCCGATGCACTCGTACTGCAGGCCGCGGCGGATGTCGATGCCGGTCGGGCAGACCTGCACGCACAGGTTGCAGTCGACGCAGCTGCCCAGGTTCAGCGCCTTGGGGTCGGCCTTCTTGGAGCGCGAGCCGCGCGGCTCGCCGCGCTCGGCGTCGTAGGTGACGATCATCGTGTCCTTGTCGAACATCGCGCTCTGGAAGCGCGCGTACGGACACATGTACTTGCAGACCTGTTCGCGCATGAAGCCGGCATTGCCCCAGGTGGCGAACGAATAGAACAGCAGCCAGAACCACTGCCACGGGCCCAGCTGCATGGCCAGCGCCTGCGTGCCGAGCTCGCGGATCGGCGAGAAGTAGCCGATGAAGGTGAACCCGGTCCACAGCGCCACCAGCGCCCACAGCAGGTGCTTGGTCGCTTTGATCCGCACCTTGCGCGCCGACAGCGGCGACGCGTCGAGCTTCATGCGCTGCGGCCGGTCGCCCTCGACGCGCCTCTCGATCCACATGAAGATCTCGGTGTAGACCGTCTGGGGGCACGCGTAGCCGCACCAGATGCGCCCGGCGATCGCCGTGAAGAAGAACAGCGACAGCGCCGCCAGCACCAGCAGGCCCGCCAGGTAGATGAAGTCCTGCGGCCACAGGATCACGCCGAACAGGTAGAACTTGCGCGCGCCCAGGTCGAACAGCACCGCCTGGCGGCCGTTCCAGGTGAGCCACGGCAGGCCATAGAACACCAGCTGCGTGAGCGCGACGGCAGCCCAGCGCAGGCGGGCGAACGTGCCCGTCACCGACCTGGGATAGACCTTTTCGTGCGCCGCGTAGAGGGAAAAGAGCCCGCCATCGCTGGCGGGCTCGACGGGTACCGCTTTCGGGTCGGACATCGGGTGCTGCGCGCGTCGAGGCTCGGGGCGAGGGGGTTGGCGGGCCGACGCGCGTGGGTTCAGCGGGTCGCTGCGGTCACTTGGACGTCGCGGGCGCCGCGCCCGCGCGCTGGGACAGGCCCAGCACGTACGCGGCCAGCACGTGGACCTGTCCTGCGGTCAGTTTCTCGCCCCAGGCCGGCATCATGTTGTTCTTGCCGTTGTTGATCTGGGTGATCACCGCCTGCAGGCCGCCGCCGTGCAGCCAGATCTTGTCGGTCAGGTTCGGGGCTCCCAGCGCCTGGTTGCCCTTGCCGTCGGGTCCGTGACACGCCGCGCACACCGCGAATTTGGGCTTGCCCAGCTCGGCCTTGACCGGGTCGGTGGCGCTGCCCGACAGCGACAGCACGAACTGCGCCAGCTGCTCGACCTCCTGTGCGGTGCCGACGGACGCACCCAGCGGCGGCATCACGCCGTTGCGGCCCTTGGCGATCGTCTCGACGATCTGCTCGGGCGCGTTGCCCCAGAGCCAGTCGTTGTCGGTCAGGTTCGGGAACCCCTTGCTGCCGCGCCCGTCCGAGCCGTGGCACTGCGCGCAGTTGTTCAGGAACAGCCGCTCGCCGATCGCGCGCGCCTGGGCGTCGCCGATCAGCGCCGTGACCGGCTGCGCCTGGAACTTGGCGTACAGCGGCGCCATCTCGGCGGCGAGCTTCTTGTCCTCGTCGGCGTACTGGCTCGCCTGGCTCCAGCCGAGACTGCCGGCGTAGGTGCCCAGCCCCGGGTACAGGTACAGGTACGCCAGCGAGAACAGGATCGTGATGACGAACAGCCCGCTCCACCAGCGCGGCAGCGGGTTGTTCGCCTCGCGCAGGTCGCCGTCCCAGACGTGGCCGGTGGTGTTGTCGGCGGTCTTGGTCGGCTTCTTGCTGTTCATCACCAGCAGCACCAGGCAGGCGATGATCGACAGGGTCGTGACGATCGTGATGAACGGCGACCAGAAACTACTCGTGAAATCGGCCATGATTGTCTTGTCCTTCAGTCATCGAGCGGCAGGCGTGCCGCCTCCTCGAAGCGCGCCTTGTTGCGGCTGGAGTAGGCCCACACGACGATCCCCACGAAGCACAGCAGGGACGCCGCCGTGATCAGGCCGCGAAGCAGGTTGATGTCCATGTGCGCCGCCCCCTACTTGATCACCGTGCCCAAGCCCTGGAGGTACGCGATCAGGGCC
>CAYGZN010000422.1:0-3094 GCA_964354355.1 uncultured Burkholderiaceae bacterium
AGCGTGCCCAGGAACAGCCGCGACTCCTGCGGCAACAGCCCGACCGCGCCGCGCAGGTCGGCGGGATCGACCTGGCGCGTATCGATGCCGTCGATCGTCACCAGCCCTCCCGTGGGCTGGTAGAGGCCCGCCATCAGGCGCAGCAGCGTGGACTTGCCGCTGCCGGTGCGGCCCAGCACGGCGACGCGCTCGCCGGCGCGGATCGACAGGCCGAAGCCGCGGAACAGCGTCGGGCCGTTGACGTCGTGCGAGAAGTCCACGCCCGACAGCGCGACCTCGCCGCGCGGGTTGGCCAGCGTCAGGTAGCTGCGATCGGGCTCGCGCTCGACGGGCTTGTCCATCAGCGCCTGCAGCCCCTCGAACGCGCTGCGCGCCTGCTGCAGCCGAACCGCCAGGCCCGCGACCTGGCCGATCGGCGCGATGGCGCGGCCCGCCAGGATCACCACGGCGATCAGCCCGCCCATCGACAGCCTGCCGTCGTGGATCAGGTAGACGCCCCACACGACGGTCACCACCGTGACCAGCTGCGCGATCGTCGAGGTCAGGTTGATGACCAGGTTGGACAGGTTGCGCGAACGGATCGAGGACAGCGCCACCGACTCGGTGTACCACTGCCAGCGCTGCTGCATGTGCCGGTACGCGTTGTTGACCTTGAGCGTCTCGAGGCCCTCGACGGCTTCGGTGGCCAGCCCCTGTCGCTGCGACCCTTCCTTCATCGCGCTGCGGATGCTGCGCGCCAGCGGCGCCTGCACCAGCGCGCCGATGACGAGCACCAGCCCGATGGCCACCACCGGCACCAGCGCCAGCGGCGGCGCCACGAGGAAGATCACCCCGACGAACAGCGCCACGAACGGCAGGTCGACCAGCGCCGTCAGCGTGGCCGAGGTCAGCACGTCGCGGATCGACTCGAACTCGCGCAGGTTGTTGACGAAGGCGCCCGACGAGGCCGGCTTGCCGATCAGGCGCATCGACAGCAGCCGCGCAAAGAGCCCCGAGCTGATCTCCATGTCGGCGCGCTTGCCCGCCACGTCGACCAGCCACGCCCGCAGCGTGCGCGCGGCGAACTCGAACAGCAGCGCCAGCGCGGTGCCGGCGGTCAGCACCCACAGCGTGTCGTAGGTGCGGTTGGGCACCACGCGGTCGTAGACGTTCATCACGTACAGCGAGATCGCGATCGACAGCAGGTTGATGACCAGCGTGGCCAGCGCCACGTGCACGTAGTAGCCGCGCAGGCTCCACAGCACCTTCCAGAACCACGCGCGCGCGCTCGTGAGCGCCGGAATCTCGGAGCGCAGGTCGGCGGCCCGGTGCGGCACCAGTCGCAGGCACCAGCCCGCGGCGTGCTGCGCGAGCTCTGCGGACGCTGCCTGCTGCGGATCGGCCAGCAGCTGGAAGCGGCCGTCGTCCAGCGCCGCGATAACCGGCAGCTGCGCGGGGTCCAGTCGTGCCGGCGCGGTGTCCAGCCGCTGCAGGTCCAGGCCGAAGCCGGCCATCGCGGACTGAAGGGCCGGCCACTCGACGTCGCCCGCGGGGTCGCGCGTGACCTGCGCCTGCAGTGCCGTCAGCGAAACGGGCCGCCCGAGGCGGGGGGCCAGCTGCGTCAGGGCTTCCAGCAGCGGGCTGCCTTGGATCGCGGTCGTCATGGGGGGCTCAGCGGGGCGCGGCCGCGGGCGGGGCCCGTGGTGCGGACGGCGGCGCGGTCGGGGAGGCCGTCGGGGACGCGACCGTCGGTGCAGCGGCGGGCGCGTCGAGCGGCGTGCCGGACGCCCCGGAGCCGGGCGGAAGGGTCCCGGCCGGGCGTCCCGCGCCGCCGTCGAATTCGTCGGCCAGTCGACCCACGGCCAGCTGGTAGCGGTAGCTGGCCAGCGTGCGGTCGACCCGCGAGCCCTCGACGTTGGTCTCGCTGTTGGCCAGTTCGCCAAACGCGGTCAGCAGGTCGAGCAGGGGGCGCCGCCCGACGCGGAACTGCTCGTAGAACATATCGACCAGCTCGCGGTCGTAGCGGTTCTGGGTCTGCGCCTGCATGAACTTGCGGTTCGCCGACTCGAAGTCCTGCATCGCCTGCCGCCGGTTCTCGAGCACCTGCAGCTCGGTCTCGCGCAGCAGCGACTCCGAGCCCAGCACCGCAGCCACGGCAGCGCGCTCGGCCGCGCTGAGCGTCGGGTCGAACGCGCGCCACGACAGCAGCACCTGGGACAGGGCCTCCTTTCCGCCCACGGCCTCGAAGTCCAGGCGGGGGAGCTTGCGCAGCCGCAGCACGCGCGCCTGCGCCTCGGCCGACAGCAGGTCCCGGCGTGCCGCCACCACCGAGGGGTTGTCGTCCAGGGGCGGCGGTGCGGGCAGGCCCGACGCGCCGGCCTTCGGGTCGGGCAGCATCAGCTGGGCAGGCTCCAGCGGGTCCGGGTAGTAGCGTCGCAGGACCTGCTGCGCCGAGGCCAGGTCGGCGAGCCGGTCGTTGAGCAGGCTGCGCACCAGTTCCAGCCGCGCACTGGCCTGCACGAGGTCGGAGCGGCGGCCTTGGTCGATGCGCGAGATCGCCTCGAAATCGGCGACCAGCTTCTCGTGCCGGGCGGCGCTGCGCTGCTGCACCTCCACCAGCCGGTACGCCCGCAGCACGCGCAGGTAGGCCTGCGAGGCGTTGAACGCCACCGTGTCGCGGACCGCCGCCTCGTTGTAGGCGGCCGCTTCCTCGAGCAGGGTCCGCTGTTCCACCTCCGCCTCGATGCTGCCGCCCGCATAGATGTTCAGGCGCACGCGCGGCAGCGGCGTCGTGATCGCCGTGCCGCTGACCTTGCCGGATGCGCCGATGTTGACCTCGGGCAGGTGCAGCGATTTGGCCTCCTCGACCTGGAACCCCGCGACGTTGCGTTGCGACTGGGCGCCGCGGATCGTCGGGTAATCGGCGAGCGCGCGGCGCACGACGACGTCGATGGGGGTGGCTGCGGCGCCCGGTTGTGGGCACGTCGCGGCCAGCAGCGCGGCGCAGACGAGCGTACGCAGCGGCACCGGGCCGCGCATTGCGGCACCGGGCACCGGACGGGCCGGGCCGAAGAGAGAACGGAGCACTGGCTGGCTCGAGGTCGTTGTCGCTGTT